>JAUVKE010000350.1 GCA_030592105.1 Desulfobacteraceae bacterium | reverse complement strand
CCATTAAATTAATTCCATTAGCTTTTTGCACTATAGCACTCATGTTAAGGGATTTGAAAAAATAATTATCGTGGTTGATTTTAATTTTGGCCATTTTAGTTTATAAGATATGAGTATTGAGAATAAAGATACAGTAAAGTTTTTTCTCAATACTCATAACCTATGCATTAAGTGGCCCAAGATAAAATCAAGCCCTGATTATTTTATGTTTGTAGGGCACCCTGTAATGTTATATAATTATTTTTTCGATTATTTAAAAAAATCATATTATATTTACATCTCTAATATAACCTTTACAAATAAAAAAACAAAAGAGGTTTTTAATAAAAATGAGTAATGACAGAATATTTAATTTTAATGCAGGGCCTGCGGCACTTCCCCTGCCTGTTTTGGAAGAGATTAAAGAATCATTTTTAAATTATCAGGGCTCCGGCATGTCCGTGGTGGAAATCAGCCACAGGTCAAAATTCTTTGACGACATTATAAATGATGCTGTCTCAAGAACAAAACGGCTTTTGAACCTGGACGATAAATTTAAAGTTATTTTTGTTCAGGGCGGGGCAAGTATGCAGTTTTGTATGATTCCAGGGAATTTTCTTGGCCAGGGGGATACCGCAGATTATGTGAATACCGGGACATGGTCTACAAAGGCTATTAAAGAAGCGGAAACTCAAGGGAAACAGATTAATGTTGTTGCATCTTCCGAGGATAATAATTTTTCATATATTCCGAATAAGATCGGGTTTACCAAAGGTGCGTCCTATGTACATATAACATCCAACAATACTATAAAAGGTACCCAGTGGGCTGATTTCCCGGATACAAATGGCATACCTATTGTAGCTGATATGTCCTCTGATATAATGTCCAGGCCCCTGGATGTTGATAAATTCGGACTTATTTATGCCGGAGCCCAGAAAAATATAGGCCCGGCAGGTGTATGTATGGTAATTATAAGGGAAGATATGCTTGAATCAGTCCCTGATAATAGACTCCCATCCATGCTTAAATATTCCACATATGTTTCGAAAAATTCTATGTATAACACTCCTCCATGTTTTGCTATTTACACTATTCAGCTTGTGTTGAAATGGCTTGAAGAGACCATAGGGGGGCTTGCGAAAATGGAACAGATAAATCGTGAAAAAGGAAAAATTCTTTACAGTCTCTTTGATTCCGGAAATTTTTATAGAGGAACAGCTGCCCTTGACAGCCGGTCTTTAATGAATGTAACATACAGGCTCCCCAGTGAAGAACTTGAAAAAACATTTATTCAGGAAGCCCTTGAAAATGGATTTGGCGGTCTTAAAGGCCACAGGAGCGTTGGAGGATGCAGGGCATCTATATATAATGCAACCTCAGAGGAAGCTGTTGAAGCCCTTGCAGATTTTATGAAAGCCTTTGAATTGAAGCACAGCTAATAAAAAAACGGGGTCAAATCTGGCAAATTACAATGGAAATTATCCATTACCAGGGTGCAGTCAGGGGCCCCTCTCAGCGAAAGACAGTTCAGTCGGCAAATTTTTTTCACCGATGACTGGGGCATGTACGACATGCACGGCAATGTCTGGGAATGGTGTCGGAAAGGGAATTTGCCCGACTCTGGTCCCGTGTATCGTGGCGCTCCGCCTCCTGAAAATGCCTTAGCCTAGCCCTACTTTTGTGCGCAAGTGTAGGGCTAACCAAGGTGGTGAGTACTCCCCAAGGTGATTATTCACTGGTCATGATAAATAGGGGCTGCATTTCAAAGCTGTGAAAAGAAGGGCGAAGCCTTTGAGTATTATAGTGTTTTGCGATGTTGACTTTTTTTGCTGAACTGGTCACCACATCAACGGGCATGTCATCGTATCGGCCATTTTTTAACACAACAAGGCGGCCATGAATCCCTTTAAGAATAAGGTCCAGTACTAAATTGCCATAGGCCATGGGAACGATGGAGTCAATTGCGTCGGGCTCCCCACCCCTCACAAGGTATCCTAATTTTTGATTGATTATATTTATTTTTTTACCTTTATTATACTTTGGAGAAAGTTCTTTTAACTTTGCCGACACAAGGTCACCAATCCCGCCTAATTTAACATGGCCATAAGCATCTTTACTCTTATCTTTAATAATAATTTCTCCCCCTTCAAACATGGCTCCTTCCGATACAATAACAACCGAATAATTGCTTGGGTTTTTTGCACGGTCTTCTGTTAACAATGCGGTTAATCTTTCAATATCGAATTTATACTCGGGAATAACACAACGATTTGCGGCCCCTGTCATTGTGGGGAGCATGGCTGTAAATCCGGCATAGCGGCCAAAAACCTCAAGAACCAGAAACCTTTCATGGGACCCTGCCGATGTCCGCAAGCTGTTGGCCATCATGATTGTTCGGGTTACGCATGTGCTGAATCCAATACAATAATCGGTTCCAGGAACATCGTTATCCATTGTTTTGGGGATTGCAATAACCTTAACCCCCTTTTTATATAAAGTAACTGCATAGCTTAAGGTATCATCACCCCCTATGGGGATTAAATAATCGGTCCCTATGAAGTCGAGATTTTTTAATATTTCCGGCGTTAAATCGTTGATGTCGGCATTGTATTGGTCCTGCAGGTGCACAGGCACGTTTTCTTTGGAGACATGGGATGGGCGGGTTCGTGATGTGTGCAAAAAAGTTCCCCCGGTTCGGCCTGCCTTGTTAACTATCTCTTCAGTTAAGATTTGATAATTGTTGCTGTTATCCGCTTTTTTGTCTCTTATGATTTCAATGGCACCGGCCCAGCCCCGGCGAATTCCAATGACCTTATATCCTTCTCTACGTGCTCTTATGGTGATGGCTCTAATGGCCGGGTTTAAACCTGGTACATCTCCACCACCTGTTAAAATTACAATGACCCCTTTTATCTTGTTTGCATTTGTCATAATTACACCTCTTGTTTTATAGCGGTTTTTTTTATGAAAAAATTTAGGGCATTTAACTTTGTCGAGGCCTAAAAATGCTGACAGTTCATTAAGGGCTCGCTCAAAAATAACTTTACATTTTAAGCGCCGATGCATCCCGCCTGGCTGTGTTCCGAAAGCGCAGAAATATCTTGATATTCCTGCGTTTTCGCGCCTTGCCAGCCAGGTGCCTCAACACTTAAAATTGCTAATTTATTTTTGAGCGAACCCT
>JAUVKE010000341.1 GCA_030592105.1 Desulfobacteraceae bacterium | reverse complement strand
CTGATATCCGATGGCCAAAGCTGGGCATCTTGTGAGTCGGCAATCTCTTACCGCACGGAGTTAAAGCCCCTGCTATTGTGGAACATAACAAAGAGAAATAAAGGAGTTATAAAATCATGAGCAAAAATCTTCCATATACAGGATTTTATCATCCAGACAGTAAAGTTTTACATAAAGATATCGCCGGATATATTGACTGGTATGAAAAAAACAGACTAAAAGATTCGGAAAATAAAAAATACCATAGAGCAGGTATCTTTTTTTCACGGAACCAGGTTGAAAAAAACAATTTATGCGGCATAGACGCCTTGATTAACGAAATTGAAAAATACAATATAATTCCAGTGCCGGTTTTTTCGCAGCAAAAGGAACACGCAAGCGAAGATTGTCTGGGGTATAATGTGGATTTAAACCAGTTGAAAAACACCGATGTTATAATCAATTGTGTTTCATCTTTTTTGTTTCAAACAGAAATGACATCCGATAACAGCAAAACAGTGCTTGGTTTAATTGATGCACCGATTTTTCAGGCGATTTTTTCAAGCGGAAGAAGTGAGGCAGAATGGCGTGACAGCCCCCAGGGAATAACTGCAATGAATCAGATTTACTGGGTAGCTCAGCCTGAATTTAACGGCACAATAGAACCTACAGTTATTTTTGCAAAGGACCGGGAAAGCAAAGACAAATACGCCTCATCCTTACCTGTAAAAGAAAGGATAGAGTTTTTTGTGCGGCGTATAAAAAACTGGCTGCAATTAAAAGAACTGCCGAAAAATAAAAGAAAAATTACTATTCTGCTCCATAACAACCCCTGTGCAGGGACTGAGGCTTCGCTTGGTGGAGCCAACGGGCTTGATTCCTTTGAAAGCGTGGTAAAACTAATGAAGTATCTGGCTGACCAGGGCTATTATATAGAAAATATGCCGGAAAACGGCAAAGCTTTGACCGATGAATTTTTAAACAAAAAAGCTGTCAGTGAATTCAGGTGGACTACAGTAGAGGAGATAGTTAATAAAGGAGGCGCCGCGTTTTTCATAGATCCTGATAAATATGCTTACTATTTCAATCAATTATCCGAAATAAACAGAGAAAAAATGATTGAAAACTGGGGGGAGCCGCCAGGGGAGGGTATGGTGTATGAAGATAAAATTGTAGTTACAGGTTTAACTTTCGGTAATGTAAAAGTGATGGCTGAACCCAAACGCGGCTGCTATGGAGCGCGCTGTGACGGCGAAGTATGCAAAATACTGCACAACCCCGACATACCCCCTACGCACCAGTGTTACGGAGTCTTTAAATGGATACAGGAAAATTCGGATATTATTATTTCAACCGGTACACACGGGTATATAGAGTTTCTCCCGGGCAAGGCAAGCGGGATGAGTTCTGACTGCTTTCCAGAGATAATCACAGGGGATGTGCCCCACATATATATTTATACAAGCAAAAACCCCAACGAGGCTATCATAGCAAAACGCCGCGCATACGCTGTTATAACAGACCACATTACCCCGTACATGCAGTCTGCAAAATTGTATGACGAACTCTGTGAAATGGATGACCTGCTTTTACAGCATAATAATGCGGCCCTTTTAAATGAACCCGGCAGAAAAAAAATATTGTGCGATGATATACGCAATTTAGCGGTAAAATTAAAGCTGCTACCTGTCTGCGAAGAACATCCCCTCGAAAAGATGAAGGATGACGAGGTGGTTGAGAAGGTTCATGATAAATTATTTTTACTGAGGGATTCAAATATAAACGACGGGCTGCATATATTGAGCAAAACCAATGATCATGAAAAAACAGCCAGGATGATACTGGCAATACTCAAATATGACGGAAGTCTCCCATCAATCAGAAGATGTATCCTTGATATCATGGATTTGAACTATGATGAGATTATCAAAAACCCCAGGGAAACAGACCTCCTTGATAAATGTGAAAAAATCGGATTTTTGCTTGTGGAAAATCTATTAAAGAACAACCGGGTTGATGAAGATTTTATTGCCCTTCAATTCAAAAATATTAAATTTAATCGGTCAAAAATTAACAAATTGCTTATTCTGCTGACATGGATAAAAGACAGACTATATCCAGATTTGATGAAAACAGATCGCGAGATACCGCAGATAGAAAATGCCATGGACAAACGATATATTAGCCCCGGCCCCGGCGGAACACTGACCCGCGGCAAAACAGATGTCTTGCCCACAGGTAGAAATATCTACAGTATTGACCCGAGGAAAATTCCCACAAAAGCAGCTTATAAAATCGGCGTAAAACTGGCTGATGCAATACTGAACAAGTACATCAAAGAAGAGAACAAATATCCTGAAAAGATAGGGATGGTGTTGTGGAGCCTGGATGCATACAGGGCGGACGGTGAGCAGTTAGCCCAGATACTGCATTTGATTGGTGCGCGGCCTGTCTGGAATGAAAGCGGCATAGTAACAGGGGCTGAACCCATACCATTGCAGGAGTTAAACCGGCCCCGTATCGATGTTACCATCAGGACAAGCGAAATATTCAGGGACACATTGCCCAACCTGATTGAACTGATAGACAGTGCTGTTGTAATGGTAGCAAATCTTAAAGAAGATGAAGGGAAAAATTATATTCTTAAAAATGCAAATGAATACAAAAAAAATGCGAAAAAAGAGAATAAATCAAAATTAAATAATGAAGCCTTGAACCGTGCTGCAACTTTCAGAATATTTGCGGCAAAGCCCGGTGCTTACGGCAACGGTATAAAATTAATGATAGCAGCAAGTGCGTGGAAAACAATAAAAGATTTAGGCGAGACTTTTATAGAACATGGAGGATTTGCTTATGGCCAGGATATGTTTGGTCAAAAGGCTCACGGCGAGTTTGCCCATAATCTAAAGACTATAACAACAGTATTTCATAAAACAGAAACCGATGAAACCGACCCTCTTGGCTGTTGTTACAACGATTTCCAGGGGGGTATGACAGCTGCTGTTAGAGCACTTTCAAATTCAACACCAAAAGTACTTTGGGGTGATACCAAAGACCCTGCTAACCCAAAAGTGCGTGAGTTAAGCGAGGAGATAGAACGGGTTATCAGAGTTAAACTACTTAATCCCCAGTGGATCGACGGTATGAAAAAGCACGGCTACAAAGGAGCGCAGGACATGGCGCATAAGGCGGCAGCGGTTTATGGGTGGGATGCCACATCAGATGTCGTAGATGACTGGATTTTCGATGAGCTGACAAAAAAACATCTCCTTGATAAAGAGATGCGGGAGTT
>JAUVKE010000197.1 GCA_030592105.1 Desulfobacteraceae bacterium | reverse complement strand
GATAAACGACAAAGAAATTCAAATCATTATCAGTGACTGGGCCATGCCGGAGATGGATGGCTACGACCTGTTGACCAAAGTAAGAGAAAACCCCGAATATAAAGATATTCCATTTATAATGGCAACTGGCCAGGGAGACAAGGCCTCTGTTATAAAAGCGATTGAGGCCGGTGCAAACTGTCTGATCACAAAGCCCTTTGCTCCCGATGAATTAAAGCTTAAAATCAAAGAGGCTTTTGGTTATACAACAGAGCCTGCCCAAAAAAAAGATATTCCTTCCGAGATAAGTATAGATGGTAAAGTAAAATTAAAAATAGCACATATTCAAATAACAGATCATCTCCCCCTGGGCATTATGAAACATATGCTCCAGACCGGCATGAAAACCTCCCGACATTTTAATCTGGAAACCATATGTATGCCCGGCTGGAATCCGGTTCAAAAATCGATAGAAGAAAAAAGTGTTGATGCTGCATTTATTTTAGTACCCCTTGCAATGGATCTTTTTAACTACGACGTACCTATAAAACTGGTTATGTTTTGCCATAGAAACGGGAGCATTTTTGTACGAAGCAAAAAAGAGACATACCGAAAGCCCTATGAAATGTATTTTAAGCATAAAACAATTTTTATTCCCCACAAACTATCCATTCACAATATGCTGGCGCATATGTATCTGAGTAGTATGGGGCTTAAACCCGGAGTAGCAGGGAAAGAAGCTGTTAATGTCCTCTTTGACGTGGTTCCCCCCATAGAAATGCCTAATTTTTTAAAAGAAAATGTTGATTCACGGGGATTTATAGTGGCTGAACCGATTGGTTCCAAAGCTATTGCGGCGGGAATTGCGGAAAAACACATCCTCTCCAGTGAAATATGGAATAACCATCCATGCTGCGTTGCTCTGTTCCGGGACGAATTTATAGCCAAATACCCGGACGCTGTTCAGGAATTTTCCGGGCTCCTCATGGATGCAGGGCAGTTCATCGCAAAAGAACCTGAACAATCTGCTGAAATAGGTGTCGAGTTTCTTGATCCTGAAAAAAAAATAGGGCTTGAAAAAGAGCTTTTAAAAACTGTTTTAACAGATCCAATGGGAATTAGTACTGATAATCTGTTCCCGGACATCTCTCAGCTGGAAAAAATGCAGCTGTACATGAGCACAAAAATGGATATCGGCACTATTGTCGATATTAAATCTTTTGTGGATCTTCGATTTGCTGAACAAGCCCTAAGGGAGGATCCATCACGCTGCACCAATAGAGATAAAATTGACGAACAAAGAGTTGTTGACAAACCTTCCGGAGCTGACCTGCTTTCCATTAATAAATTTGATCCATCAAAGGAGACTGTAACAAGGAAAGGAAAATATTTAACCTTCGGTCTTGCCGAAGAACGGTATGGGGTTAACATTCTTGATATTAGAGAAATTATACAGATGATGCATGTTCGTCCTCTGCCTATAATGCCCGATTTTGTAAAAGGCGTAATTAATCTTAGAAAAAAAATTATTCCGGTTATTGATATGCGGCAGAAATTTAATATGGAATCTGTGGAATATACTGATAAAACATGTATTATAATTGTTGAAATTTCAGCCTTAACCGGTTCTGCCCCTATGGGAATAATTGTTGATACGGTTTTTGATGTAGCGGTTGTTGATGACAAGGAAGTGCAGGATGCTCCTGAGTTCGAACAATTAACAAATATTGACTATATTGCTGGAATTGCAGTTAAAAAAGATTATATAATTACACTTTTGGATATTGATCGTGTATTTAATGACCAGGAAAAATCTGCCATGGCAATTGCCTTATAAAAAAAAGGACGCAAAAATGAATAATACCATAAGTTTAATTAAAAAATTTTACCAAATATATCACCAGATAATACATGCTCTAATAATAGCAGAAAAAAACAGGGATGAAAGCCTCAACCTTCTTGGGGAAAAACTGCGGGAAGTTAGACTCCCGGAGCCCTTGCATACTAAAGCAAAACAGGTAAACAAAGATGAGATATCCGGATTTCCCCTGTTGCCACCTTTTTTCCAATCTGAAATTGATGAAACTTTTCTTGATAAAACAGATGAATATTTAAGCCGGATTAAAAAGGTACTTTCAGGCAGGGAGTTTAGAGATGAAAGCAAAGACGAATATTTAGATTTTGTGCCTGGAATAGTCTTTTTGTATCAAAAAATTATTATGCATAATGAAACCATGGAACATGAAAAAGGTATTTCTCCAAAACAGAAAATAGAAGCATTTAAAATGTCCCTGGTAAGGGAAGACCTTGTCCCCCAGGATGTTATTAATAACACAACCCCCTTTCTCCCCGATGAGCAGTTGGATGATGTTCTTGATGGGGCAGGCAAAAACATATATCCTTCCGGGGTTAATAATAATACCCAGCACAGTACGGGCATTGAACCCCTTGATTCCGATGAACTTAAAACGCTGTGTAAGATGTTGGATATTAAGGTAAAATTCGGAATGAACACGGAGCAGCTGCTTAATATAATCAGAGTCAAAATAAATGATTGATTATACCACAGCCCCGGCTTTGTTTTGCGGGGCTGTGGTGAATTGTTTTTACCGGGAATAATAGGCTATGATGGATGCCTTTGCCAGTATATTCTGGTTCAAATAAAAACCGGCCAGTGCTGGTGTAGCATCAGCCTTCAAACCCAGTTTATCGATTTTAAGTGCATAAATGGTAAATATATACTGATGAGGGCTGTCTCCCTGCTGGGGGCATGCTCCTCCAAAACCGGGTTGTCCAAAACTTGTTCTGCTTTGAATGCTCCCTTTTGGTGCAACAGATGCTTTTATGTTTCCGGCATTGCTTTTAAGAGAATGAATATCAGCAGGAATATCGAATATTATCCAATGCCACCAGCCACTCCCTGTAGGTGCATCAGGATCATACACAGTTAGAGCAAAACTCTTTGTACCTTTTGGAGCATTTTCCCAGCTGAATTTTGGAGAAACATTTTCTCCAATGCAGCCAAAACCATTTAATACTTGCCGGTTTGACAACTGCCCGGCAATATCAGGACTTGATAAAGTGAATCCTTCTGCATAAACAAAGTTTATTATGGTAAAAAAACTGGTTCCAAAGATTAGTGACAAAAGTACTTTTTTCATAAATTTCTCCGGTTTAATATATAACCCTAAAAGGTAATTCTTAATCGATTGAAATATTACGGCAGGCGCAGGGTTTTATATTGTCTGAAAAGACAATACCCCCCCCATATAAAAGCAATAATCATCAGTAAAGTCCCAAATTTGTATGATAATTGTGCTAAAAAATGATCATACCGGATTAACCCGGATTCTGTAAGAATGAATTCCCAGTCATGGAAACCATAAGGAGAACTCTGACCGGTATTACCCCCTAAAAGGGGGAGGGTTAATGAACGCGCATCATTAATATAAGGGGCAAGGTCCATAAAATTTTCTCCAAACCACCAGAGGGCAAATGAAGCTGCAAACGTATCTTTTGTTTTTATAAGGAAAACAATGAGGCAGATTAAAGGCATTAAAAGCTGCCCAAGACTGCCGCCGAGGGATGTAATAAATTTACCCAGCGGCTTGAATATGATATGTCCCGCTTCATGAAAGGGGAGGTTAACCAGGTGCCAGAAAGATTCACCCGTATAATTGGTTTCAAGGGGTGTAAGAATAAATTTAAGCCCCCATATAAAAAGAATAATAAAGAGTAGAGTCCTGCCTCCAAAAATTAAAGGATTTGTTTCAGGCTGAACATAAAAAAGAAGATTTTTTATAAAATCAAAAGTCTCCAAAGATTCTTTTTCAAGCCCAGGCTCCTGTGCCACGGCATCTGATTGCGAGTTTTGTTTGGCATGGTATTTAGAAAAAATAATGCCGCAGCTCATACATTCTGCTCCCTTATCTCCATGTTCAAATCCGCATTTGGGACATTTCATGGTTTATCCCTTAAAGTTTAAAAGCATAAATTAAACAACCTGTTATCAATATCGCTGCTTTCTCAATAAGTCGAGGCAAATATTAATAAATAAAGCCTGATCCCACTTGAAAAGTTGCGGTTTTTATAATTATCCTGGGGGCCATGTCATACGGCGTCCGCTGAAAATATGAAGATGGATGTGAAATACAGACTGGCCGGCACCCTCTCCATTATTAATTACCAGTCTGTAGTCTGAAAGAGACTTTTCTTCACAGATTTTTGCGGCTGTTGTAAAGAGACCGCCGATCAGCTCCTTATCATCTTCTGTAATTTCTGCAATTTTTGCGATATGCTTTTTGGGTATAAGAAGAATATGATACGGAGCCTGGGGGTTGACATCATTAAAGGCATAATAGTTTTCATCCTCATAGACTTTCTCTCCGGGTATGTCTCCGGCAGCAATTTTACAAAAAATACAATCTTTCATTAATTTACTCTCCTTTTATTCTTTTGGTGGCTCAATAAAAAATCAAATGAAACCGTATATTATTATGGCCAATTCAAATGCATATTATTTATTTCTGTATTTGTTTGAAAATGTCAATATTTATCAGTAGTATCCAGGCAGGAGGCTGCAATAAAAAAATAAAGGGGGTTCTAAGCGAACACGACTGAATTTAGTGCACGAAACATACATTTTCAAAAAAATAATGGCGCCTTGACTTGTACACGCAAAAAACGTACGCTGAAATTATAAACTGTGATTGGAACCTGGAAAAAAATGAATAGCACCAAAAATTCAAAACAAGTTTTATCTACCGTTTAGAAAGCCTTTGGTGCCATTGGCTTGGCGAAAACATCCTGACTATTTTGCTGTTATTTACTATTTTTGAAGTTAAAAGTATGATGCAAAGTTCTAAACACTACAGGAAAAATAAAAATGCGTTTGTTTGGAAAATTAATTTCAGAAGAAAAGAGACAGGCCAGGGTAAAAAATCGCAGAGTGCATATGGCCAACGAACGAACCTTTTTGGCCTGGATAAGGACATGTATCGGATTTATGGCCTTTGGATTTGCAATAGAAAAGTTTATAATTCCTTTTGATTGCAGGAATACAACGGACTGGCATGGCCTCTTTAATGAACATCAATACGTTACCTTACTGGGTATTTTCCTGGTTTCACTGGGAGCCGCTGCCGCTTTGCTGGCCACATACCGGTTTCTAAAAACTGAAAAACAAATTATGGAGGATACCTATCATCCATCCATTGTTGCCGACATTCTGGTTGCTTTTTTACTC
>JAUVKE010000431.1 GCA_030592105.1 Desulfobacteraceae bacterium | reverse complement strand
TTCAAAAAATGGCAAAAAAACAGGTATCATTTGCCATTCGTTTGCCTGAGATCGTCGAAATTTGAGCCTCTGAGAAAGCCAATTTTTTAGTATTTTTTTTCAAGCACAGTAAATCAACAGAGTCATTAATAAAGATTATTTTGTAATAGCTCAATAAACAGGGGGTAACGGATCATAGACTCTCGCTTTCGCGGGAATGAGCAAACGAGCTAACTATTTGTCATTCCCGCGAAAGCGGGAATCCGGAAAGCTGCTGATTCAAGGCGTGCCAAGTTATTTACCGCTATTTATTGAGCTGATACGACAGCCTTATAGGCCTTTGTTTAATTTGTTTTTATTCAAAATTATATCATTTGAAATTAAAAATAGCAAAAAGATAATTCTGTAAGTTTAAGAGGATTTTCAGTAAATTCAATCTGTTGTATTCTCGGATGGATACTTCCTGAGTTTTTGGGAAAATACCGGGTTGATGTAGTGAAAAGATCGGAAATGTAATTCCGCAGTGACTTTTAACTCAATATTTGTCCCGGCCCTTGAATCATCTATCCCCGCATATTGAAAAGCTGCGGGGAAGACCCTCTCTGTGCATTTTTAATGATGATTTTTTCAAAGCGATAACCTGTTACAAAATTCCTTGCTTTATTATAATTTGATCGGTAAAAATAAAGCCTGGTTTTATTCCATGTATCAACTATTATTAGGATGCAGGAAAATTTAAATCCCCAAGAGAGCGTTCATCAACAATAAATTTAGGAGGCAAAATTGCATTTTACTCGGAAATTAACGCTTTTCACAGTAATTCTCCTGTTTATTCTTCTCTTTAATTTTGGATGCCGTAACGAGGTAGGGGCAGGCTCAATGGCCCCGGAGTTTTCTCTGCCGGATCTATCCGGTCAAATGGTGTCCCTTGAGGAGTACTGTGGGAGTGTGGTGATTCTGGATTTTTGGGCGACCTGGTGCCCCCCCTGCAGGATGTCTATACCGGAGTTGGTCAAGTTGCAAGAAAAATATGGGGAGAAAGGATTGGTAATCTTAGGGGTTTCCATGGACAATCCCCGCCAGGTAACGGATGAAAAGCTTCAGACCTTTAAGGAAAAAAATAATATCAATTACATAATCCTGCGTGTTAATGAAAAGGTCATTAAAGATTATTTTAAAACTACATCAGTGTCCATACCCACTATGTTCGTCATCGACCGTGAGGGAAAAATCAGGGATAAACTTGTTGGCTTCAAGCCAAACGCGGTAGAAAAATCGTTGAATAAGGTAATAAAATGATTATCGATTTTCATACGCATGTTTTTCCTCCCCAATTCAGAAATGCCAGACAGGATCTGTTTGCAGGAGAAAAGGCATTTGAAATCCTGTATAATTCTCCCCAGGCAAAACTTGTGGGCGCTGAAGATCTCCTCAGGAATATGGATAATGAGGGAATAGACAGGTCTGTTATCTTTGGATTTCCCTGGGAAAAAAAAGACCATTTTTGCAGGCACAATAATTATATTATAGAAGCTGTTCAGAAGTATCCCGACCGCCTGACCGGCCTTTGCTGTTTTTCCCCCCTGGCTCCAGACGGGCCGGAGGAGGTGAAAAGATGCCTTGAGGCAGGGCTGTCAGGGGTGGGAGAATTGGCTGTTTACGGCGATGGGCTGACCGCCGGGGTGACCGGCGCCATGAAAGATGTTATGGCCTTATGTTCTCAGTTTGATGTTCCCTTTCTTCTGCATACTAATGAGCCGGTGGGACACAATTATCCTGGAAAGGCGCCTATGACCCTGGCTCAAATTTATCATTTCATAAAGATGTATCCTTTAAACCGCATTATCCTGGCGCACTGGGGGGGAGGGCTTTTGTTTTACGCCCTTATGAAAAAAGAGGTAAAAGAGGTCTTAAAAAAAGTCTGGTTTGATACTGCGGCTTCCCCCTATCTCTATACTTCTGACATCTACAGGGTAGCCGGCGAGTTAATTGGATTTGAAAAAATTCTCTTTGGAAGCGACTATCCCCTGTTAAAACCGGGCCGCTATTTTAAAGAGATGGAGTCTGCAAATATTTCTCCACATGCTATGAAACAGATTTCAGGGGTGAACGGGGCACAACTTTTGGGGTTGCGGGAAAAAATAATTGTTTCAAGTAGCGCCCGGATTTAGATTGATTTTGTTCGATCGTAAATTTCAAAAGGCAAGGGACGAGGAAAAAATTAGATCCCCCATTTAGGGTTCGCGCAAAAATAACTTCACATTTCGGCATCTTATCTTCAGGTCATTTTCGGCGGATTTTAAAGAGTAAAACCTTGAAACAGCCCGCTATTACAGCGCCGTTTGCTCTTTAAAATATACCAGGTAAGCGAGCTTGCGAGACTCCGGGCATAGCCTAAATCTGAGCGCCAAAAATGTGAACTTATTTTTGCGTGAGCCCTTAATGACATTAAATGTGAATTTTTAAATACTTATGGCTGATTCCGATAAAATTCAGGGTAAAGACAGTTT
>JAUVKE010000316.1 GCA_030592105.1 Desulfobacteraceae bacterium | reverse complement strand
TTATGTGCTTATTATGTCAAATGTTAATAAACCACGGAATACACGGAATACACGGAAAAAAGAGATATTTGAAAGTAACCTGACACAAACCGGCTTTGCTGGTCAACTTCGGCCACTACCCAAAAGTACAAATCGAAAGAATTGTTTTTATGAATTTTTCCGTGTATTCCGTGTATTCCGTGGTTACCCGTCTTTATCCTTCTCTGCACCGTAACGCAAACAATATCCCCTCACCAAACTGTAAATTATTCCGACACCATCTTTGGAAGGTTTTTTCCGCCCAACTTCCCATCTCTTCCGGACAGCTTTTGTTATTCATAGCAATTATAGCTTTTTCAGGTGATTGTATCGACAAAAAGGGGCGGATGTGACTTCTCCCGGAGCTGTCGGATTTTTTTACAATGGCCGGGCCGCAGGCGGGCCTAAGGTTGATAATATGTGGTATTTCACGTGGTTGAATGAATGGCATGATCGTTGCATATTAAATTAAACGAAAAGCAAACGGATTTCAATTATAATAATTTTAAAAAAAGGAGATATTATGTTAAGAAAAAGATTTTTTTCATTGATTCTCGCGGCAGCTTTTCTGTTAATAGCAGGCTCTGCCATGGCGGCAACTACAGTATCATGGACATCTCCAGCGAATGGGACTTCCTATCCTGTTGGAACAATAGTAAATCCTGCAGGCAATGCAAACGCCTCTGATTGGGTTGGCGGAACCGGTCTTGACCTTATGTTGGTTATTGATGTTTCTGGAAGCATGGGTGGAGCAGGTATCACGGCTGCAAAAGCTGCAGCAAATGCGATGATTGATACATTACCTGATGCTACGACTCAGTTAGGTATCGTTACTTTCTCCTCCTCTGCCGGTGTTTACAGGGTGCTTCAGGATCTCACCGCAAACAAAGCTGCTCTTAAGAATGCCGTAAACAGTTTAGGTACTGGCGGCATGACTGCAATGGGGTTAGGTATTCAGGCAGCTACAAACGAACTGACAAGCTCTCGTGCAATAGCCGATCATGGAAAAATGATGGTCGTTCTTGGAGACGGATACTCAAATACAGGGATTTCACCGGTAACCGCAGCAACACAGGCATGGACAGCAGGTATAACCGTACATACGGTAGGCGTCCCAGGGCACAACTCGACCCAGATGATCAATACAGCAACAGCTGGTCATGGTATTTATACAAATGTTACTAACTTAAGCGATCTGCAAGCTCTTTTCGACGGAACAGGTGGAAACCTTGTCGGTCTTGATCATGTCGACATCCAGCTTGCTGATGGATCATGGATTTATAATATTGGAACAGACGCACTTGGAAATTTTATTCTTCCTGACCAAGTTATTGCGCTTGGAGCAAATACTTTTACGGCATATGCATATGGCGAAGTTGGTACTTCTGCTGCAAACGCTACTCTTACACTTAATGGTACTGGTGCTGCTCCAGTTCCTGAACCAGCTACAATGCTTCTCCTTGGAACAGGTCTGGCAGGTCTTGTTGTAATGAGAAGGAGAAAAAAGAATTAATTAACAAAAATTAAACAGTTAATTAATTTTACATTAATAAAGGCAGGCATTAAAAAATGCCTGCCTTTATTAATTTTTAGGGTTATCAGTCTTTTGAAGCATATCGGTTTTAGAAATTGCTATTATTTTCCCGCAAAAATTCAGGCTTTTATTCAGTATAGGGGGTTTGTTGATCGTGAGAAATCAATTTCTTATTAAATTATCTAAAGTGGTTTTTTGTATTGGCATATTATACTTTCTTACAGTTTATACGGCAGGAGACCTGTTGGCATTGCCAATAAATACTCTGGATTCTGAAGGAATGCCTGTATATATTGAAAAAGAGATTGAAAAAGCTCCTGACCGGTTTCTTGAAATAATAAAAAAAGAACTTAAGACAGGAAATCTGGACAGCGTTGGATTTATTGCAAAGACTCTTAATAAAACAATGCCGAAAAATCCTGATGTTAAAGCCATGTACTGTATATATCTGGTTTCCACAGGTGATATAGTAAAAGCAAAAAAGGAACTGAAAAAAGTCGCAGAATATCAAAAAAACAATCTTTATGTATTATACGCAGATGCCATGATCAAACATCGTGACAGAAAATATTATGATGCTGAAAAAATCTGTAAAAAGGCTATCCTAAAGGATAAATTCCATCCCTATCCAAGAAATATTTTAGGTCGGATATATTTTGACCTTGGAGAGTATAAAAAAGCTTATGCCAGTTTTAAAAAAGCTATAGAACTGGTGCCTGAATTTCTTCCCGGGTATAGCAATCTAGGGGCCGTATGCTTTACTATGGAAAAAAATGAACAATCGATAATGTATTTTAAAAAAGCCATCAAGTTGAATCCAGGTTCGTTTGGCGCTCATTATGGACTGGCAATTGTATATCAAACTGTTGGTAATAATGCACTTGCACTTGATGAGTATAAACGAAGTTATGAGCTGGATTCATCTAATACGGCATTATTGCGGGAGATTGGAAACATACAGCTTCAGGTAGGTAAATACAAGGATGCTCAGAAAACCGGTCAACAAATGCTAAATAGAAAAATTAAAGGCGCACATGAGATACTTGGATATTCCGCCCTTCACCAGGGAGATGTAAAAGAGGCAATGGAGCAGCTTCAAAAAGCTCCGGAAGAGAGTCTGGATGCTGCTTACCTCGTGGGATACTGTTTAATTGTAAAAGGTGAACACAACAAAGCTCTAAAACAAATGGAAAAAGTTTATAAGCAAAATAATCTTCATTTTGGCGCTTATGCGGCAAAGGCAACACTGCTTTTTTATCTCAACAAGGAAGTAAATGTTAAAAAGGATTTGAAAAATAAGTGGAATAAAGGGACTGAAAAACTCCTCAACTTTATTTCCGGTTGTGTTTATGGTTCAGAAGATAAATGGGTAGAGGCAGAAAAAGAATTTCATGCAACTGAAGGTTTAATAAACGGTTTTTCTATTGAAGGTGTTGACTATGATACACTGTCACAAGGTTTGAAAAAGGATGAGCTTAAATATATCGCAATGGGGGTTTTATTATATATTAAGAATTTAAATGACAGTTCTCTTTCCGAGTTTAATAAAGCGATAAAAATCAATAAAGATTCAATCCTGGCCAATTACTGGGCAGCCCAGGTATATTTAAAGAAAGGAGACAGAGATAATGCGATAACTTTTTTTGAAAATTCTTTAAAAAAAGCACCGACATTTTTTTCATCTCTTTATGTCACAGGCGAATTGAATTTCATGAAAGGCGAAACAATAACTGCCGCAGACTATTATGAGTCTGCTCTGTCTGTGAAAAAAGATACTGGTTTAATGATAAAATTGGGCCTTTTCTATGAACACACAAAGAAATACGATAAGGCTGCAGAATTTTATGAAGAAGTTATAAAATTATCTCCGGATAATTTTATTGGATACAACCAGCTTGCATGGCTGTATGCAAAAAGAGGTGTTAAGCTTGATAAAGCCATGGATCTGGCCCTGAAAGCTGATAATCTTCAACCTGGCAATACAAGCATACTTGATACGATCGGGTGGATTTATTATCATAA
>JAUVKE010000442.1 GCA_030592105.1 Desulfobacteraceae bacterium | reverse complement strand
CTTTTTTTTATATAAACAGATTGGATCTATAGCTTCAAACATGTTTTTATTTATAATTAATTTTTGCATGATGTTGCTGGTAGTCTTTTTTTTGCTGATAGATGGAGAAAGACTTTTAAACTTTATTATCGATCTTTCTCCACTTCCTCCTGATCATGATAAAAAATTGATTCAAAAATTTAAAGATATTGCAGGAGCAATCCTTATTGGTAATGGTTTGGGTGGTTTGATACAGGGGATCGCAGGCGGTGCTGTTTTTGCTTTATTCGGGTTAAAGTCACCACTTTTGTGGGGTCTGATAATGGCATTTCTTGCATTTCTACCAATTTTCGGGATAGGTCTTATTTTAATTCCCACCGCATTTTATCTGGCCCTCCAGGGCCGTTTTGGGGCGAGTATTTTTTTTATAATTTTTTATCTAATTCTTTCAGGTGGAATTGAATATATCTTTAAGCCGAAACTTGTTGGCAAGCGTGTTAAGATGCATACCCTCCTGGTCTTTTTTTCCATCATAGGCGGTATTAAGATGTTTGGACTTCTTGGCATAATTTATGGTCCGCTCGTTATTACGGCATTTTTGACGTTAACTGATATGTATCATTCAAGCTACAGGGAAATGATTGAATCAGATTATACCTGAGTCGCTGTACGTCAAACAGCTGAACGCTTATAATTCAGCTGTTACTTTTTACTTCTTGCGGTTTAAACTTATAGGTTTTGTTATAATTTCATAAAAAAATAGGTATTGTTAATGCAAAGAGAAAAACATCCGGAAATCGGCATCGAAGCTGAGATGAAGAAGTCTTATCTTGAGTATGCGTTAAGTGTTATTATTGGAAGGGCCCTGCCAGATGTGCGGGATGGGCTTAAGCCTGTACATCGTCGTGTGCTGTTCGCAATGCGTGAACTTAAAAATGACTGGAACAAGCCATATAAAAAATCTGCGAGGATTGTCGGTGATGTTATAGGTAAATATCATCCCCATGGAGATTCAGCTGTTTATGATGCTATTGTAAGGATGGCTCAAACTTTTTCATTAAGATATCCTCTTGTTAATGGGCAGGGCAATTTTGGCTCTGTTGATGGTGACCCTCCTGCCGCTATGAGATATACAGAGATCAGGATGATGCGCTTCTCCCATGAGATGATGGATGATCTTGATAAAGAGACTGTTGAATTTGTTCCAAATTATGATGAAACCCTGGCAGAGCCATCTGTGCTTCCGGCAAAGGTTCCCAATTTGCTTGTTAATGGTTCTTCGGGAATAGCAGTCGGTATGGCTACTAATATCCCTCCTCATAATCTTCATGAAATTGTTGATGCTGTTAAAGCAATTATAGATACACCAGACATATCATTTGAGGAACTTTGCAAACTGATTCCAGGACCTGATTTTCCAACCGCAGGTATAATTTACGGAACAAATGGAATTTACAGTGCTTATAAAACTGGCAGAGGCGTAATTAAATTGCGTGCCAGGGCTAAAATTGAAAAAGATAAAAGAACTCAGCGCGAAACGATTATCATTACAGAAATTCCGTATCAGGTTAATAAAGCCAGGCTTATAGAGAAAACTGCAGAGTTGATAAGAAACAAACAGATCGAAGGCATCAAATTTGTAAGAGATGAATCCGATAGAGAAGGGATGCGGATTGCTGTTGCACTGAAAAAAAATCAGGTAGCAGAAGTAACGTTGAATCAATTGTATAAACATACACAGCTTGAAAACAGTTTTGGCATTATTCTTTTAGGAATTTTAAATAAGCAGCCCAGGATTTTCAGCCTAAAAGAACTTCTGGAAAATTTTATAATTCACCGTAAAGAGATAATAACAAAACGTACAATATTTGACCTTAACAAAGCTCAGGCTCGTGCCCATATTCTTGAGGGTTTGAAAGTTGCTCTTGAAAATCTTGATGATGTGGTTTCATTGATTCGTGCTTCTAAATCTCCTGCTGAAGCTAAAACATCTCTTGTGAATAAATTCAGTTTGACTTTAATCCAGGCTCAGGCGATTCTTGATATGCGTCTTCAGAGATTAACAGGCCTGGAGCAGGAAAAAATAATAGAAGAGCTTAAAAATATTTTGAAGGATATTGAAAGATATAAGGAGATACTTTCCAGCGTAAGCGTTGTGGAAGATATAATTAAAAATGAGCTTACTTTAATTCAGCAGGAATTTGGTGATAATCGGCGGACTGAAATTGTTGAATCAACAAAAGAGATTACTTTGGAGGATATGATAGTTGAAGAGGATATGGTTGTATCTGTTACGAATCAGGGCTATATTAAGCGAACTCCGGTAACTCTTTACAAAAATCAGCATCGTGGAGGCAGGGGGAGGACAGCTATGATGACTAAAGATGAAGATTTCATTGAACATCTTTTTGTTGCTTCCACTCACCATACGT
>JAUVKE010000082.1 GCA_030592105.1 Desulfobacteraceae bacterium | reverse complement strand
TTTCATAGTTTTTTCTTTTTTTATGACAAATTAAAATTTAATTCTTTCAGAGTTGTTTATTGTATGGTATGAAAATTTCAAGCAGGCAGGACAATTTTACAGGCAGGACAATTTTAAAGGAGAGTAATATGCTTAAAAAGATTGGTATTCTCATTTCTTTACTCAGTTGCGTTGTTTTTATAGGTTGTGCAGGTCCCTACTCGCAGGGGTTTCTTTTTTCCGATTACCGGGCACCGGCTTGTTCTCCAGATGATGACAGCGGATTAAAACCCGGGTTAAAGACCGGCACATCACAAATGATCAATTACGTTGGATTAGTTGCCACAGGCGATGCCAGCATTCAGGAAGCGGCCGATAATGGTGGTATTAAAAAAGTAAAAACCGTGGAATATCAGTACAACAGTATCTTGGGAATCATAAATACAACCACCACCATCGTTACAGGGGAATAACTAAACCATATTTTTTTTGCCCTGCCTGCAATTTTTAAAATGAGCTGTCACATACGCTCAATTATGTGACAGCTCATTTTTTACCATATTTTTTCTTGTTTTTAAAATTTATGCCCAATCATTAAATTAAAATGGTTTCCCCCTGCATCCATGGTCCTTCCAAAAATTTTTACATCCGCTTTTGACCATCTCCATTCCAACCCCATATGCATTTTTTTTGTCAGGGGATAATATGCCCCCCCTCCGATCCAGCCCCCAACACCATAGGTATAATCATGATCGTATGATATATCAACATAAAGGCTGATTGTATATATTCCTGCTCCGATAAATGGTTTTAAAGAATGAAAATTGTCAAAATTTTTCTTCACTCCAAAATACATTTCTGAAGAGAACAGATCAACATTCTTATTTTGCTTCAAACCGCCAAGACTCACCGGAGTTGAAGATTTGCCATACGAAAGGATGTAATCAAATGCAATACTTAATGGCCAGCTTTTCTTTTTCATTTCATAGATCAGGCCGATTTCTGCTTTTTCATCCATACCAAATATTTTGGAAAAATCATTATCAGTCTGCAGCAGACCAGCAGCAAAACTGATATTCCCCATATAATCAAGGCAGATCCCCATTTTCGGGCAACCAAAGATAATAATAGTAAAAATTAATATCAACTTTTTTTTCATAATTATCGTTTTATAAGAAAATGATGAATTTTGAATTATGAATGATGAATTAAGGAGTTTTACTAATTTATAAAATGTCATTAACCGCTATCTCATTTTCATATTTTGTTGTGCCCGACAAGGCATGCTGGTTATATGGTATATATTCAGTGCCCAAACCAAATTTAGCAGTTTCTGTTCAGGCACTATTTAATTTCTGTTCCTGCTTTTCCATTAACAGCATCTTCAATGCTATTTATAAAGGTTATGATCGCCCGTTTTTTTTTGTTTTTGACAAATTCCATTGCAGCTTTTATTTTAGGGCCCATGGAACCCGGGGGGAAATAACCTTTTTCAAGATATTCAGCGGCCTTTTCATATGTCAGGGTTTTAAGATATTTTTCATCTGGCCTGCCATAATTTAATGCGGCTCCGGGGACATCGGTTGCGATAATAAATATATCGACACCCGCCTCTTCTGCAAGTTTTGAGCTTGTCATATCTTTATCAATTACAGCGTCAACCCCGCAAAATGTTCTCCCTTTACGTTTTACAGGAATCCCTCCTCCACCGCAGCAGATCACTATAAAATCCATATTTATAAGTTTTTTAATCTCCAGTTTTTCTACTATGGTTACAGGTTTTGGTGAAGCAACAACCCGCCTGTAACCTTTTGCGGTTTTTTTAACAGGGTAGTTTAAAAGAGCAGCTTCTTTTTCCGTATAGGCAGGGCCTATGGGTTTATCCGGACTTTTGAAGGCTGGATCTTTTTCATCAACCACCACATAACTTATCAGGCTGACAATCGGTTTGGCATCTATCCCGATTTCCATCAGCTGACTATCCAGCACCGATTCTATCATATAACCGATCTGCCCCTGGGTCTGGGCCACAAGAATTTCAAGGGGCATCCTTCGGTCTGACGGAATTGCCTCCTCTTTTAGCAGAAGGTCCCCGACCTGGGGACCATTTCCATGGGTGATTATTATTCTATATTCCTGACTCAGCCTTGCGATCTGCTGGATAGGAATTTTAAGATTATCAAACTGTTCCTGAATTGTTCCAATTTGGCCATCCCGGATAAGAGCATTTCCGCCAAGGGCCACCATGATGGTTTTTTTCCGCAAATTTCGAGTCATATTTAAAAATATACCCTGGTTTGATACATCAGAATCTGGAATAAAAAACCAGCCTGCCAGGTTTTTAAGCAAAAGACAATTTTTAAAACCGGTTTATTTTTTTTAGCAAAACATCTTTTAATGTGGGAGAAGCATGATCTTTATATTCATAGTCCACTTTAAGGACAGGTTTTTTTATGGAAATAATACGCGAAAGATGCACAGGGGTCGCAAAAAGGACAAGATCACATTTAGTATTATTAATTGTGATTTCAAGATCCAGAAGCTGCTTTGAGCTATATCCCACAGCAGGAAGAACAGAGCCTATATGCGGATATTTTGCATAAGTATCCCTTATTGTACCATGTGCATAGGGGCGAGGATCTACAATCTCGGCTGCATTATATTTTTCTGCGGCAATAGCTCCTGCGCCAAAGGACATTCCACCATGGGTAATTGTGGGTCCATCCTCTACCACTAAAACAATCCTGTTTTCGATGAGTTCCGGCCTGTCAACTATAACAGGCGACTCAGCCAGAATAATTTGCGAATCCGGAGCATTCTTTTCAATATTTCTCCTAACCTCTTCAATCTTTTCAGCAGGGGCGGAATCGACCTTATTAATAATCGCTATATCCGACATTATCATGTTTGTCTCCCCTGGATAATAAAGGAGTTCATCCCCTGCCCTGTGCGGATCAAAAAGAACTATATGTATATCCGGCTGAAAAAATGGTGTATCATTATTCCCGCCGTCCCATATTATCACGTCCGCTTCTTTTTCAGCCTGTTTCAAAATCCTGGCATAATCAACACCTGCATAAACTATAATTCCCTGATCAACCAAAGGTTCATATTCTTCCATCTCCTCAATGGTGCAATTATGTTTTTTAAAATCAGAACGAGAGGAAAAACGCTGTACAACCTGAGTCTTTAAATCACCATAGGGCATGGGATGTCTCACTACAACAACCCGTTCCCCTTTTTCCTTTAGTATTTCGCAAATTTTTCGAGAAGTCTGGGATTTTCCGCAGCCGGTCCTGACTGCACATACTGCTACAACAGGTTTTTCCGATTTCAACATGGTATATGTGGCTCCTATCAGAATAAAATCGGCACCATGGGCCATTACTAAAGATGCCTTATGCATTACCGATTTATGGGAAACATCGCTGTAGGAAAACGCCACCAGGTCAACTCTTAATTTTTTAATCAGGTCAGGGAGCTCTTCTTCCGCATACACAGGGATTCCATTTGGATACAGGTCACCTGCAAGTTCCGGCGGATATATACGGCCTTCAAGATTTGGGATTTGAGCTGCAGTAAAGCAGATGACACGATAACTGGGATTATTTTTAAAATAAATATTAAAATTATGAAAATCCCGGCCCGCAGCGCCCATGATAATAACTTTTTCAACCATTTGCTGTCTCCCTAAATTAATTTTATGAGAACCTGTGGTTTATATTTATAGATATTCAGATAATAAATTTCATACGGCCAGATGTCAGAACTGAGCTATGGTGAAATTTAAAAAACTCTGGCTGTTTGAGCGTAGCGAGTTCCAGAAATTTTTAAATTTTATTATAGCTCAGTCTATTGCTGAAATTATTTATGTGACGGTCTATATATAATTTATAATCAGTTTTTTCCAGGCTGCGCAATATTTATTCAGTTCAAATCAAATAACGCAAATGGTAATTCATAATGACAAATTTCAAAAACTCTTGCTATATCTTGCAAGATGTGAATATTATTACCTCTTTTGTATATGTAATTATAAGAGTATTTAATAATTATCCTACATATTTTCAACTTGTTCAGCAAAACTCTCAACTTTGCATGGAGGAAAATAGTTATGGTTGGTATCCGTTCATATGGGGCATATATCCCCCGTTATCGTTTAAACCGTATGAAAATTTTTGAGGCCATGGGGTGGCTCAATTCAGCCACCATTGGTCTGGCAAAGGGTGAAAAAGCAGTGGCCAATGCCGATGAGGATAGCATTACCATGGCTGTAGCTGCCGGAATAAACTGCCTTGGGAATATTGATCGCAAAAAGATAGACGGAGTCTATTTCGGTTCCACATCAATGCCTTTTCAGGAAAGACAAAATGCCGGTATTATCGCAACCGCCCTGGGAATGAAGGAAGATGTAAGATCCATCGATTTTTCAGGCTCCTTAAGATCCGGCACATCTGCACTTATGGCCGCCATTGATGCTGTGGGTTCAGGAGGCTCAAAAAACATGCTCGCATGCGCCTCAGACTGCCGTCTTGGAAAAATGGGAAGCCCCCAGGAGATGCTCTTTGGTGATGCAGGCACATCTTTTATGGTGAGTGATGAAGATGTAATTGCTGAATTTAAAGGTTCATATACTCTAACCTGTGACTTTGGAGATCATGTCCGCGGAAGACATTCAAAATTCGACCGCCAGTGGGAAGACCGCTGGATCAGGGATATGGGATATGGAAAAATGATTCCCAAAGCCATTAACGGCCTTTTGGAAAAATATAAAATCAAAATAGATGATTTTTCCCAAATTGTCTATTCCTGCCATTATGGAGCTGAAAGAAAAAAAATAAACAAAACACTTGGTATAGCTCCTGAAAAGGTTCAGGATATATTAATGAATGAAATCGGTGAAATGGGGTCTGCCCAATCCCTTGTCATGCTGGCAAGCGCCCTTGACTCTGCCAGCCCAGGGGACAAAATACTTGTCGTAAGCTATGGAAGCGGCTGCGATGCCCTTTATTTTGAAGTTACAGATAAAATAAATGACTTAAAAAATATTAAAGGGGTTGCTGCTAATCTGGCTGACAAGGCTGAATTGAGCCATTATGCAAAATATCTGGCATGGAGACAGATTATCCCCATCGATACAGGAATCAGGGGTGAAGAGGAGTTACCCAGCCGATGGTCTTTCATGTGGAGATCAAACAGGGCAGCCTTAAGCTTTTGCGGCAGCAGGTGCACAAAATGCGGAACTCCGCAGTTTCCACCTCAAAGGGTATGCGTTAAACCTTCATGCGGAGCCATAGATGAGATGGAGGAGTATAACTTTTCCGATAAAATCGCCAGAATTGGAAGCTTTACAGGGGACAACCTTGCTGCATCCATGAATCCTCCGCAGATTTACGGGAACCTGTTCATAGAAGGAGGGGGCAAAATTATGATGAATTTTACCGATTGCGATCTCGATTCCATTAAAGTTGGAATGCCTCTACGTTTCACCTTCCGAATCAAACATATAGATGAAAGAAGGGATATAGTCAGATATTTTTGGAAAGCTGTACCCATAAAAGAGGAGAATTAAAATGGCTGCTGGAATCAAAGATAAGGTTGCGATACTCGGCATGGGCTGCTCAAAATTCGGAGAGCGCTGGGATATGAGCATCGAGGATCTGATTCTCGAGTCATTTCTGGCATGCATTAAAGACGCAGGCATAGAAAAAAAAGATGTTGATGCATGCTGGATGGGGCTCTATTTTGATGAGATAAGCGGGGGGAAATCCGGCATCACAGTCTCTTCCACCCTTAAGCTCCCATTTATTCCGATTACCCGTGTGGAAAATAAATGTGCAACAGGAACAGAAGCATTCAGAGGCGCATGTTATGCCGTGGCATCAGGAGCCTATGATATGTGTCTGGCCGTGGGAGTGGAAAAATTAAAGGATACAGGATTCGGCGGACTTCCAGGCGGTGGAACAGACGGACTGATAGATGTTTTACTCGGCGCTGACAGAACCGCTCCAGGTGCTTTTGCCCAGCTGGCTTCGGCGTATGAGGCTGCATATAATATCCCCATGAAAAGAATTAAAGAGGCCATGGCACATATTTCATGGAAAAGCCACCAGAACGGATCTAAAAATCCCCTGGCACATTTGAGGAACACACCTTCTGTGGAAAAGATTCTCAATGCCCCCATGATCGCATATCCATCAGGCCTGTTCGACTGCTGCGGCGTCAGTGACGGAGCTGCTGCTGCCATTGTTACAACTCCTGAGATAGCAAAAAGAATAAAAAAAGATCAGGAAATCATTTACGTAAAATCTCTTCAGATAGCATGCAGCTCAGGGGAAGAAGCAATGTACACGGACTGGGACGGAGCCAGTATTATGACGACTTCCAAAGCTGCAGAAAAAGCTTATAAGGAAGCAGGAATCACCAACCCCAGAGAAGAGATCAGCATGATGGAGGTTCATGATTGTTTTTCCATAACAGAACTTGTTACCATGGAAGACCTTCAAATATCCCCAAGGGGGGGCGCTGTGGATGATGTATTAAACGGCTTTTTTGACCTGGACGGGGGGGGTGTTCCCTGCCAAACGGACGGAGGGCTCAAATGTTTCGGCCATCCCATTGGTGCATCCGGCATAAGGATGCTTTATGAGATGTATAATCAGCTTCAGGAAAGATGGCCCGAGGATAGACAGGTCAAAAATCCAAAATACGGTTTAACACACAATCTTGGGGGATTCCCCAATCGAAACGTTGTGAGCGTATCAATCATAGGGAAATAGATAGCTGAAGCGTCTTGGCAATCAGCATTTTTAAACAATTAAAATAGTTACTCCAAAACCTAACAAAGGAGCCTGCTGTGGATTATCAGACCATCACATACGAAATAAAGGAGAACGTAGGCTGGATAACATTAAACAGGCCGGATGTATTAAATGCCCAGAACGATACTGTACGAAAAGAACTTACAGATGCAGTAAATAAGGCAAAGGTTGATGAGAATGTTCGCGTTCTGGTTATAACAGGAGCAGGTGATAAAGCTTTTAGTGCAGGTGCGGACATTACCATGTTCCCCTCAATGACCTCAGCTGCTGCCATTGATATGTTCAAGGGTGAAAAAAGGGCTGTCCAGACCATAAGAGAACTTCTCAAACCTGTGGTGGCCATGGTAAATGGTCTTGCCCTTGGCGGAGGATGTGAACTGGCCATGGCTTGTGATATTATAATAGCCACGGAAGATGCCAAATTCGGGCACCCAGAAATAAATGTGGGGATAATACCGGGGGGCGGGGGGAGTCAGATATTAACACGCCTTGTGGGAGAAAAAAAAGCAAAGGAACTTATAATGACAGGGGGTTTTCTGTCTGCACAGGAAGCCCTTGGCCTTGGCCTTGTAAATAAAGTTGTTCCCAGAAATGAACTTAGGCCAACAGTTGAAAAAATCGTAAACAAAATAAAAACCAAATCTCCTGTAATTTTAAAATTGGGAAAAATTGCCGTTAATAAAGCTCTGGAGACTTCATTGTCAGTGGGGCTTGAAAGCGAAAAAGAACTTTTTGCCATGTGCTTTGGAACTGAAGATCAAAAAGAAGGTGCAAATGCGTTTTTGGAAAAAAGAAAACCTGATTTTACAGGGAAATAAGCTAAAAAAAGACCTGATATTCACGGAGAAAAGATAATGACTGCCGACAATATTAAAACAGTTGCCGTTTTAGGTGCCGGAGACATGGGGCATGGCATCGCCGAAGTTGCCCTTATTGCAGGCTATAAGGTTATTTTAAGAGATATAAAGGATGAATTTGTTAAAAAAGGGGCAAAACGAATAAATGAAAGTCTTGCAAAACTGGTAAAAAAGGGGAAAGTCTCTGAAAATCATTTTAAAAAGATCAAAGCAGAACTTCTTGTCCCATGCGTTGACTTGGCAGATGCTGTAAAAAATGCGGATCTGATAATTGAAGTTATACCTGAAATTCTCGATTTAAAAAAAGAAATCTTCAAGCAGATTGATGAGTACGCCCCTGAACATGCAATACTTGCCTCGAACACTTCATCCATATCGATTACAGATATTGCATCAGCTACAAAAAGGCCTGACAAGGTCATGGGACTCCACTTTTTTAATCCTGTGGTGATCATGAAGCTTGTGGAGGTTATAAAGGCTAAAAAAACATCAGAAGAAACGATGAAAGCAGGTTATGATTTTTGTTTAAAAATCAACAAAATACCTGTTAGGGTAGAAAAAGATGTTCCCGGGTTTCTGGTAAATCGTGTTAATGCTCCGGCCCATGTTCTGCGGGGCTGTACCATTGATCAGGGGATTGCCGCCCCAGAAGAGATTGAAGCTGTAATGAGAAAAACCGGCATTCCCATGGGACCTTTTGAGCTCCTTGATTTTGTGGGTCTCGAGGTTCACAGGCATGTTTTATTATATTATGCCGAAAATCTACATCCGGAATATAAACCTTACAGGCTACTTGATGAAAAAGTAAATGCCGGCAATTACGGTAAAAAAACCGGAAAAGGTTTTTTTGACTGGTCCAATGGAAGACCTGAGATAGACCTTACAAAAGCAACAGACAAATTTGATCCTGCGGATGTTACTGCCGTTCAGATCAATGAAGCACTGAAGCTGGTTGAGATGGGGGTTTGTAAAATCGATGATATAGATAAAGCCATGCTGAATGCTTCAGGTTTAAAAGAAGGACCCATGGCAGCTGCCCGAAAAATAGAACCGGCAAGTCTTGCAAAACGACTTGAGGGGCTTTCAAAAAAATTCAACAAGGAGATCTTTAAACCGGTTAAAATGATAGTAAAGGGAACATACAGGTAAAAAATATTGTATTAAGGAGATTATAAGAGATGAGCGTTAAGCAGGAAAAAAAAGGTTACAAAGCAATATATAAGGAATATCAGGATAGAAGAAATAAAGTATTAAATATGGGTGGGGAAAAGGCCATCAAAAAACAGCATGACAGTGGAAAGCTCACCGCAAGGGAGCGGCTGGAATATTTTTTTGATGACGGAGAGTATAATGAGATAGGTCTTTTTGTTGAACATAGAACCACGGCATTCGGGCTTGATAAAAAAGAGATCCCTGCAGAAGCTGTTATTGTCGCCTTTGGTAAGGTTGATGGACGACAGGTTATGGCGGCTGCCGAGGATTTTACCACAATGGCGGGGACTTTTGGAGAGTATCATGGGAAAAAATTTTCCGAAGCCATAACCATGGCAAAGGATATGGGAAT
>JAUVKE010000007.1 GCA_030592105.1 Desulfobacteraceae bacterium | reverse complement strand
CCTGCAAATGAAAAAGCCCCTGGATAAGGCTTTGTAACCGCTCTGACCAGATCGCGTACTTGACTTGCATTTAATGTCCAGTCGATCTCACCATCTTTTGGGCTACGTCCGCCAAAATATGATGCTTTAGTTGAATCTTGCAGGATACGGGGAGCCGTATCTTTTTTTATTTGCGGAAGAAGCTCATCAAAAAGGGATGAAGCAGCCCTTGCTGATTTCAGATGCAGGGTATAAGCAGTATCATCATCTAAAATTTCAACCTCTTTTTGTCCTGCAATATCTCCTGCATCAGGCTTAGAAGTCATATAATGAAGAGTTACACCTGTTTTTGCTTCTCCATTAACAAGCACCCAGTTAACAGGAGATCTGCCCCGATATGCAGGGAGCATGGAGCCATGTAAATTTAAACATCCTTTAATCGGGATGTTTAATATTTCCTGATTAAGCAGATTCCTGTAGTAAAATGAAAAAATAAGATCAGGAGCAATTCCTCTAATTTTTTCTATCCATATGGGATGGTTAATATCTTCAGGCGCATATACCTGAATTTTATTTTCAACTGCAACCTCGGCCACTGAGTCAAACCATATATTCTCATAAGGATTATCTGTATGAGTAAACACGGCTGCAATTTCAAATTTATTTCTTAAAAGAGCCCTGATTCCGGCGCAGCCTATATTGTGATAGGCAAAAACGATTGTTTTCACTTTGTTCTCCAGTGTTTTTGAGTCGTAATTATTCAGATAATATGTACGGCAACAGGTATAACCTGATTAATCATTGTTGGCAGCAAGGCTTAAGGGCACCCTTAAGCCGGTTATTTCCGACGAATTTTCAGTTTTCCCGCATATGACATTTTGAACAAAATAACGGGGTCGTCCCCTTACATCATTATATATGCGGCCTATATACTCCCCAAGAAGTCCAAGCGCTACAAATTGAGCTCCTATAAAAATAAAAAGTATGGCAAACAGAGTAAAAACGCCATCCGCTGCCCAGGGAGCTCCAAAAATAATACGCATTATTATAAGAAAGATACCAAACCCTATCCCTGAAATGGAAATTATCCCGCCGATTATGCTAAGCAAACGAAGGGGGAATGTTGTCATGCATGTGAGAAGGTCAAATTGAAGGGCGAGGAGTTTAAAAAAACTGTATTTTGATTCACCATTTAATCGTTCATTATGTCCCACAGGAATTTCTGCACTTGACCGGGCAAAACTGTTGGCAAGAACAGGTATGAATGTGCTCCGTTCCCGGCATTTCAGTACAGCATCGATGATATGTCTTTTATATGCTCTAAGCATGCATCCGTAATCATTCATCCGCACACCAGTAGCTTTTTGTACCCCCTTATTTATAATAAAAGATGATACTTTTCGAAAAAAACTGTCCTGCCTGTTTTGCCGAACACTTCCAACAACGTCATTCCCCTTTTTTATACATTCAATCAAAGCAGGAATCTCTTCCGGCGGATTCTGCAAATCTCCGTCAAGGGTAACAATGATATCCCCTTTTGACTGCTCAAAGCCTGCCATAACAGCTGAATGCTGCCCATAATTCCTGTTCAGGAAGACCCCTTTTATTTTACCAGGATTCATTTTAGCTGCTGCTTTTATCATTTCTGTGGAATTGTCGCTGCTTCCGTCATCAACCATGATAATCTCAAATCTGTTTTTCATCCCCCAACAAACAGCAAGAGATCTTTTTACAAGTTCTTCAAGATTATCGGCTTCATTAAAAACTGGAATAACGATTGATATCAAGAACTTATCATCCATTTTTTAAAATCTCCTTTATAGCATTTACAACGTCATGCACATCTTCAAATTTCATGTCAGGGAAAAGAGGAAGTGAACAAATTCTATCTGAATTCCATTGGGTATTTGGAAGCATCCCCGGCTCGATTTTCATATTTTCCCTGTAATACTTTTGAAGATGAACAGCTCGAAAATGAAGACCTGTCCCTATATTTCTTTTTTTCAGCTCTTCCATAAACTGATCTCTGCTTATTCCGATTTTATCAATATCGATCCTGACTATAAAAAGATGCCATGAATGCTCAACATCTGGTTTGGGCGGCGTAAGCGGCATTATTTCATCTATGCCGCTTAAAAGCTTCAAGTATAATAATGCGAGTTCCCTTCTTTTTTTATTAAATTCATCAATCCGTTTTAATTGCGTAATTCCCATTGCCGCCGAGATATCGGTCATATTATACTTATATCCTGGTTCCACAACTTCTGCCTGGGGAGATCTCCCCTGGGTAGTACGGTCATATGCATCCACACCTAATCCATGGAACTTCATTCTGCGAATTTTTTCGATGAGCTCATTATCATCCGAACAAAACATTCCACCCTCACCTGTTGTAATATTTTTTATGGGATGAAATGAAAAAATAGATGTTCCTTTAGCCCCGATTTTAACTTTGTGGTATTGAGTTCCCATGGCATGGGCAGCATCTTCAGCCAGAAAAATATTTTTCTCCTGTGCAATTTTTCCTAAAGAATCAATTTCAGCGGGAGCACCCGCAAAATGAACCGGTATAATCATTTTTGTACGGTTAGTCAGACATTTTTTTACGGTATCACTGTTAATCATAAAAGTATCACGATCAACATCAGCAAAAACAGGGACTGCTCCCGCCATGGTAATGAGATTAACTGTGGATACCCAGGTCAGAGAGGGTGTAATAACTTCATCTCCGTTTCCAATGCCAAGTATTTGCAGAAGCATATGCATTCCTGCGGTTGCAGAGGAAAGAGCAACCGCATTTAACGCACCGGTATATTTGCAGAATTGTTTTTCAAATTCCGCATTTTTACTTCCTGTCGTAAGCCACCCTGATTTAAGCACATCAACTACAGCTGAAATATCTTCCCCGCTGATTGAGGGGCGCGAAAAAGGTAAAAACTCTTTTCTCATATTTATAATCCTCCCTCTGGCCTTGTGCCAAACTTTAAAATCGGATAATTATCTGACAATCCATAAGGGTTTAAACCTTCAACCCAGAAAAGTCTCCGTTTATGCCCCGTCATTATTTTTGCAATAATATGATATGGTACTTCAAACAATTCAGAACCATTTTTAACAGCCCGTCTACGGTCTGTGAGGATACTGTCATAAGTACCATCGAGACCTGATAAAATATCGTTGATTCTTTTTTTGTCCCTGATCTTCGGAACTTTCCAGCCAGAGTAATAATAAAAACAACCTGACATTGTTTCACTTAAATTTACCCCGACAATCCTGGCTCGTCTTGATTCCGGAATTATCGAAACAAAATGATGAATATCTGATTCCATACCCTTTTTTGTATCGACTATCTGTACTGGATAGCCAAGAATACTGAGGTAGAGCAGAGACGTTACAGCAACCATGAGATACTCTGGAACAAATTTTCTGCGGTAGCGGAAAATAAAAACTATGGAAATTATTAATCCAGCGCATGAAAAAAAATTGTAATATCCAAAGGTACGTATAAATTCATTAATATAAACAGGTAGAGTATCAGGTAAAAATACTGCAAAAAGTGGGAAAAAAATTATAGCAATAATACTGACAAAACAAATCAGTATCCAGTAATCAGAATATTTTTTAAACCATTCCGGGCTTTGGGGTTTAAGGGATGCAGCAGCCATAATGGCAAATACAGGCAGGGCAGGGAAAAGATACATACCCCGTTTGGTAGCCGCCATGGTCAGAAACAGAATTGATCCGATGCCCCATATGCAAAGAAATAAATTTTTCCGGGATAAACTCTTGCTTTTAATAAAACCGATTGTCCTGGAAACAAACCAGAAAATAATAAGCGGAGTCCATGGCATGCCGTACTCTATTAGCTTTATAATATAATAAAATGGCCGGCCTGGTTTAATATGACCTTTATGGGCCGTTCCTGCCAGCCGTCCCACCTGGTTTACCCAAAACCATTCATCCCAGATGGATTTTCCTCCTTTATTATACAAAAGCAACATCCATAAACCTGAGATACCAGCAAATATAAGTAAAGAAGCTAAATGATAAAAAACAAATCGCTTTATATTTATTTTGTTATTTTTATGCTGGAATAATCGTATAATAAACAACCCTGACCATGGGACAGCTACAAAAACAGGGCCGATAAGCCCTTTTGAGAGAAAAGAACCGGCAAGGAAAATGCCTCCAAGGGGACAAAACTCAAGTTTGTCTTCATAATATACTTTTGTAAAGCACCAGATTGAAGCAATAACAAAAAAAGCAAGGGCAGCATCAACACGTATCCAGTGAAAATTTTTAACAAAGCCTTCCATTGTTGCCAGAATAATCATTGCAAGAATCCCTGCTTCAGTTCCACCAAGTATTCGTGCAATCAAAAAAGTCATTAATAATACACCAAGGCCAAATAGAACTGTAGTAAGGCGTATTGCGGTTGTTTTTCCCGTAATTGTTCCCAGGCTTTTGAGCATAAGTGCGGATGCAGCAAAATATAAGGGCGGTTTTTCAACAAAAGGTTCCCCTGCAAGGTATGGAATAATAAAATTACCATCTTGAGCCATTTCAAGAGATATTGCAGCAACTCTGGGCTCATCCGGTGTCCAGAGATCACGATTGCTTATACCGGTAAAACAGACTGTAATAACAGCAAGTATACTGATTAAACAGGCTGTGTAGGGCTTTGTTGAAACTATTTGCATATACTTGTTATCCGTCCCTTATTATTTTATTGCTATCAAAAAAATAAAAGTTTAGATCGATTATACAAAAACCAGATTAATTCAAGATTAACCAGAAATTAATATTTGTTAATCTTGCGTTTATTCAGGGAAAACGAATGTTCTTAACCTACATTTCGCACCTAAAACCATGTGTTTTTTGAATTAGATATACTACATGTTGTGCTGTGTACAACATAGACCATAATATAGGGGAAGGTAAATTATCAGCACTTTTTCAGCAGAAAGATACGATAATTAACTTGTGCAAGATGCAGACAATAACTTACCCATATGCCACAACATGTTGTGTTATTTAAGTGCGCAATGTAAGTTCTTTAGAGCCTGTTTAAAAATTAATGACTGATTTTTATTTTTGACGAATGCAACCGTCCACAATTTGGTGAAACCCATAACCGTATAAAATCATTTTTTAACGACATTCAACTCTTTGATTTTAGGTTTCGTGAATACATTTATTGACGGGATAACAGGTGGTTAACACATTGATATTCAGGATAAAATCACATAACAAGGCTAATTAAGCAACGCAAAAAGCAGCGCGGCTGATTAGCAGCGTTCTCGGCGGCTGCGCCACCGAGAATCGCGGTGCTGACTTCGTCAAGCACCGCGATTATGCCTCAGTGAAAAATTCTATTGATATATTTGATGATGTGCGATATATTGTACATGTACAATAAAAAAAATAGGAGGGATTTAATGAGAGCAATAACATATACAAGTGCTAGAAATAATCTTGCAAGCACCATGAAAAAAGTCTGTGACGATCATGACCCAATTATCGTCACTCGTAAAAACAATGAGGCTGTAATACTTATGTCTCTTGAGGATTATGAAGCTCTTAATGAGACGGCTTATCTTTTACAAAGCCCTAAAAATGCAAAAAGACTTATTGATTCTATTAAAGAATTAAATGCTGGGAAGGGCCAAGAAAGAGAGATCCTTGAATGAAACTTTTGTTTTCAGAAAATGCCTGGAGCGATTACTTATTTTGGCAAAAAACAGACAAAAAAATACTAAAACGGATCAACAAGCTTATTAAAGATATTCAACGCAATAAATATGAAGGGTTTGGCAAACCAGAAACCCTTAAACACAATCTTTCTGGATATTGGTCCAAAAGAATAACCAATGAGCATCGAATAGTTTACAAAATTGAAGATGATTCTATTCTAATTGCTCAACTCAAATATCACTATTAATCAGGCATAACCCATCAGTTCAGTGGATAGCCGGGGACTGAGCCGCTTTGAAAAATTGTTGGGGAATTGAAATTTTATAATTCTAATAAAGTTTGTGGAAGCCCGGCTTCCACTGGCTTCAAACGATATACTATAATATCTGAAAAAATACGAAACCGTGCTTATCAATAAAGAGTCAAGTGAAAGCTATGGGTACAGACTCGACAAAATTCCCTATGATATCATCAGAAATGGCAGGCCCATCGTTCCCGCGTATAATTCTGGCAAAAGTGGTTTAAAGATGAATTTTTTGATAAGAATACTTTTTATGTTGTTTTTTTTGATCGGGATCATAAATTTTTCCTTACAGAAAAGACATAATTTATAATTAAGCTACAATATGTTGTAGCTAAAACAGTGTTTTGCATAATGAGAATTTTATTAGTAGAAGATGATAACAGCCTGGCTCATTTCATAGAAAAGGGGTTAAAGGAAAACTCTTTTAGTGTTGATGTTGCAAAAAACGGAGAAGATGGATTTTATTTTGCGCACAATGAAAATTATGATCTGATTATTCTTGACATCATGCTTCCTAAAATGCGAGGCGATGAAATTTTGCGGCGTCTGAGGGAAGATGGCAATAACACACCGGTTATATTTTTATCAGCTAAGGATTCACAGACCTGTATTATAGACGGGTTGAATTTGGGAGCTGATGATTATATTGTAAAACCTTTTTCTTTTCTTGAGCTTCTGGCACGGATAAAAGCCATTTTGCGGCGGAATGTGCAAAAAAGATCACCAATTATAAAAATAGCAGATCTGGTTCTTAATCAAAGTACCAGGGAGGTTCAAAGGGGGGAAAAATCAATTGATCTTACTCCCAAAGAGTATGCTCTTCTTGAATATTTAATGGTGCATTACGGACAGGTTATGACACGTACAATGATTTTGGAGCATGTCTGGAATTATGATTTTGATTCAATGACCAATATCATTGATGTACATGTTAATCATTTGCGTGCCAAAATTGATAAAGGTTTTTCACCTGAATTGATTTGTACTGTTAAGGGCGTCGGGTATGTTATTAAAAAAAAATAAATTCTTCAACCGCATCGATTTTAAACTGGCATGCCAGTTTTCTTTTTCATTTTTAATAATAATAATATTTGTTTTTCTATTTCTTGATTACAGATTCAGGCATAATATTTTAAAAGAAATCGACAGAATGCTTATGGACGAAGCTTTTGAACTTACTGAATTATTATCGAAAAATCCCGACAATCTGCGGCTTGGGATTGAAAATTTTACGAAAACACTTGGCAATAGAAAATTTTACAAAATTATTTTTCAGGTTTTAAACAGGGATGGGGATATTATTTCTCCAGTTCCGAAGATCAAGGGTCAATCTTTTCCCTTTACAACTCCCTCCTTGCCCCAGGCAAATCAAAAATTTATACAAAGCACTTTAAAGATATCTTATAAAAAATCACCTTTTCGTGTATGTACATTTTTTTATAAAGAAAATAACGATGTAAAATATATTATCCAGGTTACAACCTATCTCCGGCGTATGGAAAAAAGCGTTAGAAACTTCAGGCGAAATCTTGGTATCGCCTTTATTCTCTCAATTATTTTCGGCTCCACAGGAGGCTGGATTTTTGCCAGGCAAAATCTTAAGCATATTAATAAGATCAACAACGCGACAAAGCAAATTACTGCATCCAGCCTTGAAAAAAGGCTTCCCATCAGAGGAACAAAGGATGAACTTGATCGCCTTGCTGATACAATAAATATGATGCTGAGCCATTTGGAAGAGGCATTTAAAAAAAATTCTCAATTTACAGCAGATGCGGCCCATGAACTGCGTACCCCCATTGCTGTTATTAAATGCTCAACCGAGGTTATACTATCAAAAAAACGTACTTTAGAAGAATATCAGGAAGCTTTTGCCAATAACTTAAAAGAGCTTGATTCGATAACCAGGCTTGTTAATGATCTTCTCCTTCTTTCCCATAACGAAGAGCCGGAGAAAAAAAATTCAATGAAAAAATTAAACATATCCAGCCTGCTTGGGGAGCTGTGGAGCGCTTTTAACATACTGGCAAAGCAGAAAAACATTGCATTTAATTTTGAATGTCCTGATGCTCTGTTAATGTATGGAAATGAGGTTGAATTAAAGAGGCTGTTTGTCAATTTGATTGACAATGCCATAAAATTTACTCCTGACAAAGGAAAAATAAAAATTACGGCTCAATTGAAAAATCATAATGTAGAGATTATGATAGAAGATAATGGGATTGGGATTTCAAAAGATGATCTCCCTTATCTTTTCGATCGATTTTACAGAGCCGACAAATCACGAACCCGCGGTTCAGGAGGGTTTGGTCTGGGTTTAAGTATATGCCAATCGATTGTCAAAGCCCACCAGGGAACCATCAACATTAAAAGCCAGCTCCATAAGGGGACAAAGGTCATTTTGATTTTACCAGAAATTTTCAGTAGTGTCGGTTAGAAAATTGTTAAAAAGAAAATACGGGGAGTTTAATCGGACACTACTGAAAAATTTTACATCAAACCTCGGTAAAAACAGCATTTTAAGAATAATTTTTTGGACACCTTCCTTTTAAAACAGGTGACGAACCAACTTCGCAAATATATCATGGATAATCCTGGAAAATAGAATTTGGACAGGGGAAATCCCAATGCCTTGTGAAAACAATCGTAGGGGCAGGCCCCTGTGCCTGCCCTGATATGATAGACCACCATATATATATATATGTTTTATCAATCTTTTTGCTTGTGCCTGTTCAATAAATCATTGTGTATATGCATTTCTATTTAATTTATAATTTTCGAGGTCTGTACATAAAAATTTTGTAACTGTTTAGCTGTGCTGATTTTAAGCAAGCAACAGGTGTGGCCTGATTAAACCGTTGAACCTGTTTGTATAATTCAAATTTATCAGTACACCGGTTTTCACCGGAGTACTGATTTTTCATAAAGATCATTAATCAGGTAATCTGATTAATCTGAATCAGGGCGTCCACTGCCACGGGTCTCCCATCACTGATAATTACAGGGTTGATATCGATTGCTGCAATGGATTTATTCTCCATTCCTATTCTTCCCAGGGCTATGAGCATCTCTGCCAGCTCATTTTTATCTGCAGGTTTAAGACCGCGAACTCCGTTTAAAATATTACTGGCTTTAAAATCATCGAGCATTTCAAAGGCTGTTTTTTTATCCAGAGGAGCCATTCTAAAGGTTACATCATTAAATACTTCTGTAAATATTCCGCCAATTCCCATCATAATAGATGGACCGAACTGGTTATCGTTGATCAGGCCCATTACAAGTTCTCTTTTTCCCTTAACCATCTTTTGAACAAGAATTTCACATTTTTCATCTTTTGTTGCGCTGATAAGTTTTTTGCAGGCAGCTTTTGCTTCCATCTCATTTCTGATATCTGTTATGACCAGACCCTGTTCTGTTTTGTGCTGAATTTCCGGTGAACAGGCTTTCATTACAAGGGGATAACCTATATCCGAAACAGCAGGGATTAAATCTTTTTCTGATTTGATCAGTTTTTCCCCTGCAACGGGAATCCCATAATATGCCAGCACCTTTTTTGCGTTATATTCAGAAATCGATTCGAATTTTTCTTCTCCGGCCTTATCTATTATAGTCTTTGCTTCCAGCATACTCTTTGGTTCCAGGATAGCCTGGTGGGGTAAGGGGGCTGATTCACCTTTTATTAATCTGTTTCTTATCTGCAGCTGTAATGCCAGGGTGGCAGCGGCAGCCCGCTTTATAGTCGGGAAGCAGGGAATATTAATATCTCTGAGCATTTTTTTGAATTCAAGGCGTAAAGCATGGGATTCTTTGCTTATATTTGTTTCAGGAACAATAATTATAATCGGTTTATTATATTTCAGGGAGACTTCTTTAATAATACGTGCATGCTTCTTTTCCAAATCCGGATCATTGATCCATTCCTTAAATACGGCATATTTTTCAACTTCAAATGCAGTAACCAGAATGTTCACATTTTCATCTGCCATGCACAGTTCAAGAGTCCTCTTAAATATATCAGGGAACATACCCTTATCTCCCATGTCAATGGGATTTACGATAAATGTGTTAATGCCAGGTAAAATTTCAGCTAATTTTTTTGTCGTTAAAGAGTTGAAATCGGCTTTTTTAATCCCGTTATGGCCAAAGGTATCAATAATTGTTACAGAAAAGCCGCCTCCTGTGACTGCTATGGCTGTCTTAAATTCAAAATTCAGGGGAACAGGATAATTTTCATCAATTTTGGCAGGATCATTACTTTGAATTTCAGATACTTTTTTATCGATGAGATCAGAATAAAGACTAAGAGAAGATACAGCATCAAATGCAGATTCAAGGGAATCTGCAGTCACAGCCCCTGCCTGCTCCATGGCCGATAAAAAAATTCTGTTGTTTCCAGCCAGTGCTCCTGTGTGTGAAGAGACCGCTGCAAGGGACTCTTTTATCCTCCCTGCTTTCCATATAATTACAGGCTTTTTTTTTGTTACTTTTTTGATAACTTCAAAAGTAGATCTTCCGGTATTTTCTGGCAATCCTTCCATATAGCATACAATTGCTTTTATGGCCGGGTTTTCTCCATAAAAATCGAGTATTTCGGAGATATGCACATCAAGCATGTTCCCCATGGAGATCCCCTTATTAACGAAAATATTACGATATGATAAATAATCTATGAGACTTCCAATCTGTCCTCCTGACTGGGAGATTACACCGACTGTCCCATCTGTACGATTTATCTGGTCATGGAAAATCGTCATTCTTCCCGCTGGATTATAAACCCCAAGACAGTTGGGGCCTATAATCCTCAGCCGTTTCTCTCCCTTCCCATTTTTATTGTCATCCGAATTTAAAATCGAAATAACTTCATCATGGAGGGCTCTGCCTGTTGCTGTTCCCAATTCACCAAAGCCGGAAGTGAAAAGCATCATGAATTTGGCATTCACCTCAATTGCCTGCTGAAGAAGATCCGGAGCCTTGGCAGCCGGGAGGCCGCAAAAAATATAATCCGGCGACTCAGGAAGATCCTTAAGTGATGCATAGCATGTGTGGCCATGTAATTTCTGATCTGCATATTTTGGATTAACAGGATATATGTTCCCGATTTCAGAATATTTAAATTTATTGAACCCATATATAAATGAACCTGCTCCATAATTAATATTTTTTGAAGCCCCCACTACAGCAATGGATCTGGGATAAAAAAGCCTGTAAAGTTTATGGGATTTGTATTTATCATTCTTGTCCGACTGACAATCCAACGATGAAAAGGAGCCGCTATCTATTGAAATTTTACTGTTATTAAGCATCTGTTTCTTACCTTACAAAAATTAAAAAAAATTCTGATCATATAGACCTTGATTTCGTGAATATGGTTTGGACTTTCATATAAATAATTTTACTGTTATGGCTGGTGTAGGGGCAGAATCCATTTCTGCCCCATATTATTTTGGGCGGATATGGAATCCGCCCCTACTTGAATCGTGTTTGAATAAAATAGACTTTTTATTTAAAAGAAAGTCCTAATCCGCGGGTAGCAATAATACCCTTGAGCACTTCTGTTGTTCCCCCCTGAATGGTATAAGAAGGACTCCATAAAAATGACTCAGCAATATCACCTTCAAAGGGAGCTTCCGGATAATCAGGCATGACCTGCCCGAACTCACCGAGTATCTGGGTTGCCATATCCCCAAGCTCCTGTTCAAAATGGGTGCTGAAGCATTTACTTATGGCAGCCTCTTTGTTGGGAATAATTCCCTGATCAATGGTCCAGGCAACCCTGTAACACAGAAGTCTTCCCACCTCAAATTCAATTTCAAGCTGCGCCATTTTATCCCTTGTTAGTGAATCTTTTGATAAAGAATCATTTTTTTGAACAAACTGACGCAAATTTTCCAGCACAGGGTAATTTTGCATAAGACGTTCCAGGCCTGCCCGTTCATAATCTACCTGGGACATTATATTATAGAAGCCTCTGTTCTCTTCTCCAACCATGAAACGTTTGTGAACCCGGGCATTATCAAAAAAAACATTATTAAAGCAATGAACCCCTATCATATTATAGATTGGAGTTACAGTAACCCCGGGTAAGCTAAGATCTACTATCATTTCAGACAGATTTTTGTACTTTGGTAAATCAGGGTCTGTATTGACCACAAGCCATATATAGTCAGCATTGTGAGCATTTGTTGTCCATATTTTCTGGCCGTTGATAATGTAATAATCACCGTCTTTGACTGCGGTTGTGGAGATTGACCCCACATCAGATCCCGAATCCGGTTCACTGATTCCAACGCACATTGAAATATCGGCGTTGGATATTTTAGGGAGAAATTCATTCTTTAAATCGTCGCTTCCATAATGTAATAACGCAGGCCCTATTTGCCGTTCACCCAACATATGATATAATAATGGAGCATTAAATTTAAGTAATTCTTCCATTAAAACAGCCCTGTCAACATACGATTTACCTGCTCCGCCATATTTTGTGGGCCAGGTGAGGCACATCCATCCTTTTTTAACCAGTTTTTTTGAAAAAGCCTGGTCCGATACTTCAAGGAAATAATTGCTTCTTTTTTTTAATAACGATTTTTTTTCTTCATTTTGCAAAAATTCCCTAACATCCAGGCGAAATTTTTCCTGTTTCTTTGTAAAACTAAAATCCATATTCCCCTCTTTCGTAATTAAGGATTAGCAAATTGATTTTATGTTTAGACTACTAACGCGGCAAAGCCGCAGTTGTCAGTTGTCAGCACTGGAGGTTAGGAACGAGATTCAGAAAAATATTTTGCCAGGTTTCTACATATTCAAAAGGTTCTTGTGAAAAATTAAGAACACAAATTTATATTGATATGCTTTTACTGACAACTGACAGCTGATATCATATAACGATTTTCTTATTTTTTGTGACAGAAAACCATATAGTAAGGTACTAACTGATAGTTCTATATAAGTTACTGAACATTTGTCAACTAAAATTGACCCTGAAAATTTCGAGGAAGTTTAAACTTCATGGTTATAAAAATTTAAAAAAATTGATAAATTGGAATTTTTTTGTTATGTAGGTAGAAAAGTAAATAAATTGAGGAATGTTTGATATTGGTTTAACCTTTTTGTATATTCAGAATATCATGAAATCTGATTTTTAACGGAACAGTATTTTCATTTTATAGATTGTTAAAGAATAAACCTATTTTAAAATTTAGTACAAGGTCAGAAAAAAAGAGTGTATTATAATACGCAGGCGGCCGATACCGGAGTGAAATTATTTATGTAACGATCTATATAATTAAGCAGGTTTGGATGGTTTTTAATATATTAATTATATGCTGTTATGAATTTATTCAGATGACAAATCTATGGTATTCATAAACTTTGAGAAAAAATATTATGACTATAGATCAGGAACTCATTAATATACTTGTCTGCCCAAAGTGCAGGGGAAGTATAAATTTAGATAAAGAAAATGACAGATTGATTTGTGAGCCTTGTGAACTTTTTTATGAAATAAAAGATGGTATTCCCATCATGCTGATTGAAGAAGCAAAACCATTGCACAATTGATATACGAGTAGAATGAGCATACCTATTCCTCCCCAGTCGGCAAAACTTGTAATAAGTTTGTTTCTAAAAGATAAAAATCTTCTTTCATGCGTGGCAAAAGATCTTGAAGAAAAATTTGGTCAGATTGATATTATAAGTTCATGGTTTCCATTTGATTATACAGAATATTATCAACGGGAAATGGGAACTCCTCTTTTTAAAAGAGTACTTGCTTTTAAAAAATTAATCAGGCAATCTGATCTTTCGGAGATTAAACTTGCGACTAACGCTTGTGAACAGAATTATTTAAAGCATGGTAACCGTCTGGTAAATATAGACCCAGGCTATATGATCCACGCACGGTTTGTTCTTGCAACAGGAAAAAATTATACCCACAGAATTTATATCGGGAAAGGAATTTACGCTGATTTAACTCTGATCTACACGGAGGGCGGATTCCAGAAGCTTCCCTGGACTTATCCTGATTATTCTGATGAAAAAATGCTGAATTTTTTAACCAGGGTGCGACAAAAATATTCATTGGATCTAAAATCTGATGGTTTTGTGAAAAAATAGAAATTTCAACATAAATAATTTCACTCTGTTATCGGTTAAAACCTTTAAGTCAACGTACTATAGATTTCCATAAAATTATTTTGGGTGTATTATCCCTCTTAAAATGTACCGTTGCGTAGATGTTCACATAAATAATTTCACTCTGTTATCGGGCATCGGCGTATTATAATACGCCTTCCTCCCTCTGGTCTGTGCCGAATTTTAAAATCGGATTATTATATGAACATATATACCTTCCCCAAATTATTTTTTAAGAAAGTCCATGCCAGTATGCCCCGGGTTTTTCCCTCTATTCGTGTCGTGTCAAATTAGTCAGTTGAAAATCCATATCAGCACTGCTTTGGTAATTTTTATTTTTACGGCAAATTCTATTGAGCATAAGCGGTTGAAATAATTAAGCAATACAATTGCTATACCTTTCATGATTCATTGATTATTATTTTTTTACCGAACCATTCTACCAGGCTATATCAGGCTATATTATGATTAAAAGTATGACATCATTTGCAAGTGCTGAAGTCACCCATGACAATTTTACAGTTTCAAGTGAAATTCGCACATATAACAGCAGGCATCTTGATATTGCCCTGCGCATCCCTCCGGAATATTTTGATATGGAAAGGAGGATGAAAAATCTGGTTTCGGAAAAACTGGCCAGGGGGCGGGTGGAAATAAGGCTTAATATGGTGGACGATTCAGACCAGACATATCAATTTGAAATTGATGAAGCAGAGGCTGATGCCTATTACAATGCTTTGAATCAATTAAAAAGCAGGTTTGCTTTAAAGCCTGAGATCTCAATAGACCACTTTGTCATGGCTGGAAAAATTATCAAGCGGGTTCAGCATAAAAGAGATCTGGAATCCGATTGGAGCCTGATTGAGGAGTGCCTGCTTAAAGCCCTTGATGAAACAGAAATAATGCGGAAAATAGAAGGGGATTTTATTTTAAAAGATTTAACCAAGCGTCTTGAATTCATTGAAAAATCGATAATAGCAATGGAAGATAGAGCTTCGGATATTTTGTCTTTTTATCAGGAAAGACTATTAAACAGAATATCCGTATTAACTGGTGATTCCGTGGATATTGATCCATCTCGAATCGCACAGGAGGCAGCTTTTCTGGCTGATAAGAGTGATATTTCCGAAGAAATAGTCAGGATAAAAAGTCACATAGAACAATTTAATGCAATCATGAATGCCCAAGAGCCTGCCGGTAGAAAGCTTAATTTTTTATTGCAGGAATTTAACAGGGAATGTAACACCCTGGGTTCTAAAGTCCAAAGCACAGATTTATCCCATGGGGTTGTAACTGTTAAGGCAGAATTGGAAAAAATAAGAGAGCAGGTGCAGAATGTTGAATAAATTAAAAAAATGTGGATTAATGGAGCAGTCTTTGTTAAATGTTGGGCATCGCAATACTGTGGCCGCTGATAGAATTGTTGCTATAATGTCGTATAATTCAGCCCCTGTTAAGCGTTTAAAGGATGATGCCAAAGATGATAAGCGTCTCATTGATGCAACATTCGGCCGTAAGACAAGGTCAATAATTATCATGGACAGCAACCATGTTGTCCTCTCTGCAATTCAGGAAGAGACCATGGCGCAACGATATACAGCCCTTATGGAGGCCCAGCATCAAAAAAGGCAGGAGGAATAAGGCTTTTTTAAAATTATGAAACCAAAAGCTAAACTTTTTATTATTTCAGCCCCGTCAGGGGCCGGGAAAACAACCCTTGTAAAGGCTGCCCTTAAGAGATTACCTGACCTCCTTTATTCCATATCTTACACCACCCGCCCCCACCGGGGAGCCGAAAAGCATGGCGCTGACTATTTTTTCATAAATAAAAAAGAGTTTATTAGAAATATAGAAAAAAACAGGTGGGCTGAATGGGCGGAAGTTTATGGCAATTTCTATGGGACTTCAGCTGATTTTTTAGATAAAAACCTTAATATCGGTAAAAATATACTCCTTGATCTGGATATTAAAGGAACCCTTCAAATCTTAAAACGTTATCCTGATTCCATTACAATTTTTATTATGCCCCCATCCCTTGATATTCTTAAACGCCGTTTGGAATCCAGAGGGACAGATGAGAAAAAAGAGATTGAAAAACGTCTCCTTGGGGCTGAAAAAGAAATTGCTAAAAAAAATCTGTATCAACATATCATAATAAATGATGATCTTAAGATCTCCATAAATAATCTGGTTTCCTTGATGGAACAAAAAATAGTAGTTTTTTAAAGGACTTGTGAAAAAAGAAACTTTATATGGTATTCACCCTGTTATTGAGGCACTATCGGCGGATCGTCGAAAATTTTTTGATATAAATATTGCAAAGGGAAAAACATTTCAACACTTTGGCAAAATTCAAAAGCTTGCCATCTCCAGGGGAGTTACCATAAACAGGGTGGAAAAAAGAGATCTTGATGTCATGGCCGACACCAGGCAGCACCAGGGTATATGCGCATCTGTTAGTCAATATCCTTTTGTAGATTTTGCCGGCCTTAGTGCAACTATAAAAAAAAACAATACTCCCCCTTTTTTACTATTACTCGACAATATCCAGGACCCCCATAATCTTGGGGCATTAATCAGAACAGCCCTTTGTGCAGGTGTAAATGGTATAATTATTCCCAAAGACAGGTCAGCCCCACCAACCCCCGCTGCTTCCAAAGGGTCAGCAGGCGCTCTTGAGCATGCACTCATCGCACGGGTTACAAATATTACCATAGCAATTCAGGCTTTAAAAAAACATGGATTATGGTTTTTCGGTTTGGATATGAATGGAGACAAGTCTGTTTTTTCAGCTGATTTATCCGGTGGTATTGCCCTGGTCATAGGTGGAGAAGATAAAGGGATACGGCCTTTGGTAAAAAAAGAATGTGATCTTTTAATATCCATTCCCCAGGAAGGAGAAATCACCTCTATAAATGCTTCGGCAGCCGGTGCTGTGGCCATGTATGAGGCATACAGGCAACGGAATATAAAAAGGTCATGACTTACAAAAAAGTCATCTCCAGTATATTAAGAGTTTTTTTGGAGGCTTTTTTCCCTGTTAAATGCTTTGTTTGCGGATCATGGATTAATGTAAAAGATGAATTTTCTTCTTTTTGTCAAAAGGCTCTGCAATGGGAAAAGGTGGAAATACCTAACTCTTTTTTTATATGTGAATCATGTTTGAATAATTTTATACCTGTTAAACCACCCTTTTGTTTAAAATGCGGTATAATGTTTCAAAGTGATGTTGCAGAGGATCATATTTGCGGCAGGTGCTTAAAAAATTCAGGAAAATTCAGGAGTGCGCGATCCTTCGGAGTCTATGATCAGGCACTGATGAAGGCCATACACTCTTTAAAATATAAAGGTAAAATTCAGCTTGCGCGACCCCTTGGAATGATTCTTTTTTTAACTTTTATGAATTTTTTTAAAGTCGAACAGGTAGATATGGTCTTCCCGGTTCCCCTCCATGTAAAAAGGCTGCGACAACGTGGTTTTAATCAGGCTCTTTTGCTCATCAGGCATTGGCCGGAAAATGCCCGACAATTAAAAATTAATTCTTTGCATTTTAAAATAGATAAGGATCTTCTCATTCGAAACAGGTGGACAGAACCACAGACCGGCCTGGGACGTAAATTAAGGGCGACAAATATCAAAGGAGCTTTTACATTAAAAAAAAAAATTTTAATTAAAGGCAAAAACATACTCCTTGTGGATGATGTTTACACCACAGGGGCAACTGTAAGGGAATGTTCCAGGGTTTTACTCAATGGCGGCGCAGCCAGTGTGGATGTATTGACTTTGGCGCAAACTGTACAACCATAGGGCTCGCTCAAAAATAGCTAATTTATTTTGAGCGAGCCCATAGATGTAAAATGGTGATGACCGGATGAATATATCCTCCAAAATATTAACATTGTCCGACCTTTTGCCTAAAATTCAGGATCTTTCCAGCGAGAAAAAGACCATTATATTTACAAATGGGTGTTTTGATTTAATCCATGCAGGCCATGTTGATTATCTTAATGCTGCAAAAGATGAGGGGGATGTTCTTGTACTTGGATTAAATTCCGATGAATCCATAAAAAATATTAAGGGGAAAAACAGGCCTATTATTTGTCAGGAGCAAAGGGGGATGGTCATTTCCGCCCTTTACAGTGTTGATTTTGTAGTTGTTTTTGATGAATCTGATCCCTTAAATCTTATCTGCTCAATAAAGCCGGATGTCCTTGTAAAGGGTGATGACTGGGGGGAAGATGAAATAATAGGGGCAGATTTTGTTATACAAAATGGTGGTAGAGTTGTGAGGATTCCATTTAGAACCGACATTTCTACTTCTAAAATTATTAATACCATTATCAATAAATATGCGGGGTATAGACCGTAAGGGGCATAGCAGGAATTAATCTATGATTCGGGAAAAAACCATTATTTTGTGGAATAAAAAAATCACTTCCTCATACTATAATATTGGTATAAAATGTGGTGAAGAATTTTCCTTTTCAAAACCGGGACAATTTATCATGCTCAGTTTGCCGGGAAGGCGTCCCTTTTTAAGACGGCCTTTTTCCATACACAGGTTAATTGAAAAAAAAGGATCTGTTGTGGGCGTGGAGCTTCTCTACAAGGTAGTAGGGGAATTAACCGGAATACTTGCACATATAAAAGAAGGGGAGCCCGTTGATATCCTTGGACCCCTGGGGAATGGATTTTTAATTGAAAATAGCTCCCACCGCATTTTTATTGTGGCGGGTGGTATTGGTGTGGCCCCCATGCTTTTTTTTGCATTACACCTTCGTTCAAAAGGGTTTGATCTTTGCCGGTGCACCCTTTTGATTGGCGGAAGGAACCAAAAAGATATCCTTTGCGCTGATATTTTTGCAGATATGGGAGTAAAGGTGGAAATTGCCACAGAGGATGGAACCTGTGGGGAAAAGGGCCTTGTTACAGATCTATTGAATACCAGGCTCAAAAAAGATGTTGCAGATATTATTTTTGCCTGTGGCCCTGTTCCCATGTTAAAGCAGGTTGCAAAGATAGCCAGGCTGGATGGGATCAAATGTCAAGTTTCCACTGAATCTGTTATGGCTTGTGGTGTGGGAGCCTGTTTAGGCTGTGCTGTAAAAGTCAAAAACAGTTCAGATAAATATATGCATGTCTGTGTTGATGGCCCGGTGTTCGATTCAATAAATTTTGGGGCGTAGCCCTGATTTTGGTAATATATTGAGCTATAATAAAATTTAAAAACCTCTGGAACTCGTTGCACTCAAACAACCAGAGTTTTTTAAATTTCACCATAGCTCAATTCTTACGCCTGGCAGATTATTTGTCTGGGGGATCTATTCTGGGGGATCAATATAGCAGGGTGCCAAAGAATTAAAGCGTATTAAGAAGCTATTATAAAAGATTCTAATTGATTTATTTTATCATTGGTGCTATAAATTAATGTTAATTATATAAGTATGAAGAAAGAAGCGAAAAGTAATCTTAAAGATTTGGCATATTATGGGAGTATTGGTCTGTCGGTGGCCCTTTCGATTTTCATAGGGCTTGCTTTGGGGCTGTATCTCGACAAACGGTTTGATACTGCTCCTGTTTTTATGCTGGTTTGTCTTGGGTTTGGAATTGCAGCTGGTTATAGAAATATTGGTTTTGCAATAAAAAAAAGCAGGAGACTTTAGTTAAGGTGGGTATAGAAAAGAGACTTATAAAATTTATAGGAATTTCAAATTGGGTCATTTTTTCTATTACGATCGGAGCAGGTTTGCTCTTTGCACAGCCACCTTTTGTCCGGGGGATAATATTTGGAGGATTAATAGTTACAATAAAATTTTATCTACTGGAAAGAACCCTTAAAAATGCTTTTACTCCCCCCCGGATTTCATCTGTCGGGTTGATATTGGGGAAATATTATCTCCGATTTACCATAAGCGGATTTATTATTTTTGCTCTGATTGTATGGAAAGTTGTGCAGCCGATTGGTCTTCTGGTTGGTCTTTCTGTGGTGGTTGCCAGTATAACCCTTGCTACCATGCGTGAACTTAAAACTCTTATTTTCAAGGAGGCGATTTAAGGATGGAACATCCCTATCTGTTTTTTGTGAAGATCTTTGAATTAATTGGTCTCGGACATTTTGCCCATACAAACCCCCATGTTATTTATTCATGGGTAGTAATGGCTTTGCTTATTGTTGCAGGTTCAATTGCGGCAAAAGGGATATCCATGATTCCCACACAGGGCCAAAATATATCTGAATTAATTATTTCTGGTATTGAAAATTTTATGATCGATATTACAGGTGAAGAGGGCCGATGGCTCTTTCCCATTGTGGCAACAGTATTTATTTATATTTTTGCCTGTAATCTTATCGGGCTTGTGCCTGGATTTTTTCCTCCAACTGCAAGCTTGAACACTACTTTGGCATGTGCTCTCACGGTTGTGGTTTTTACCCATGTTATCGGGGTAAAATATCATGGCGCAAAATATATAAAACATTTTTTAGGCCCTGTATGGTGGATGATACCTATAATATTTCCCATTGAACTAATAGGCCACCTGGCACGGGTTTTGTCTCTTTCCTTCAGGCTTTTTGGGAATATGATGGGGCATGAACTTGTTTTAGGAATTCTGTTTGGCCTGGCTGGAGCATTTTTTGCGCCTCTTCCAATAATGGCTCTTGGTATTTTTGTTGCGCTGGTACAGGCATTTGTCTTTTTTTTACTTTCGATCATGTATTTCAGTAGCGCAATGGAACATGCTCATTAATAAAAAGTTTCAATTGTTTTAATCAGATCATACCTGAAACATGCTTAAAATCAGCAACGCTGAATAGTTACTGAAAATCTATATATAAAAAAGTATATTTAAGAATTTATATTTTAAATGGGAAAATGGAAGAAGCATAATATTAATTTTGAAGGAGGAATTGTATAATGGAAGCAAGTGCTTTACAATTTTTTATTGCTTGTGTTACGGCCGCTGGTTTTGGAATTGCTGTTGCAGCATTTGGCTGTGGCATTGCCCAGGGACTTGGATTAAAAGCAGCAGTTGAAGGGATAGCAAGAAATCCTGAATCATCAGGAAAGGTAACAGTTACCATGCTGATCGGTCTTGCAATGATCGAATCACTTTGTATTTATTCTCTTGTGGTTGCGCTGATTTTAATCTACGCACATCCTCAGGCAGGCGCTATTGCGGCTCTATTAGGTGCTGGTCACTAACATACTGACTGAATAAAGCTTTTTAGGGCTCGCTCAAAAATAACTTT
>JAUVKE010000382.1 GCA_030592105.1 Desulfobacteraceae bacterium | reverse complement strand
GCGGAAACCCGATTGATATTTTAGGTGATGCCTCAGCGGAAAGATATAAAAAAGTTGTGGAGATATGTTTAAATGCCAGGGAGATTAACGGCCTGTTAATCATGCTTTCCCCTGTGGCTCAGGTCGATCCTGCAAATATCGCAAAGTCAATAATCAATGCTCTTGGAGGAAAAAAATTTCCCGTTATAACTTCATGGATTGGCGGGGTCGATGTAGAGGCCGGACGGAAAATTTTTAACAAAGCTGGTATCCCGACTTTTGACACACCGGAGAGGGCAATAAGGGCATTTATGGATCTTGATCTATATGTAAAAAATATTGAAATGCTGCAGGAGATACCATCCAAATTTCCAAAAAAACTGGAATTTGACCATAAAAAGGCAGGCGAACTGATTAAGACTAAACTCGAAACAGGAGAGTTTAGTCTTACGGAAATTGACTCCAAAGCGCTCCTTGCTGCATATGGAATTCCTGTTACTCCTACTACAAAAACTCTATCCGCAACAGAAGCTGCCGATAAAGCCGAAACAATCGGATTTCCTGTTGTTATGAAAATTAATTCAACAGATATAAGTCATAAAACGGATGCCGGTGGGATAGTTTTAAATATACAAAACAGGGCTGAAGCCATAGATTCGTTTGCTAATGTTATTTGTAATGCAAAACAATACAACCCTGAAGCCAAAATTGAAGGCGTGACTATACAGCCCATGATTGAGGATGCGGACTACGAAGTGATTCTGGGCGCAAAAAAGGATAATGATTTCGGACCGGTTATCCTTTTCGGCATGGGGGGCACCATGACAGAAGTAATGAAAGATATCTCCATTGCCCTGCCTCCACTTAATCGACTACTGGCCAGGAGGCTGATAGAACAGACTAAGGTCTATTCTCTTTTAAAAGGCTTCAGGAATCATCCTCCTGCTGATCTGGTTTTTATTGAGGAAATTCTTATCCGTTTATCTCAACTGGTTACAGATATTGCTGAAATTGAGGAACTCGATATAAATCCCCTTATTATCAAACAAGGACAGATCTGCGCTGTTGACGCCCATGTTATTTTAAAACCTGCTGATATTCCGGCTCCTCTTCATTTGGTTATAAGTCCATATCCCAATCAGCATGAAGCGACTATTATCCATGCCAGCCTTGGCAAGTTGTTAATACGACCAATAAAACCTGATGATGCTTCATTGCTTGAAAACCTTTTTAATACGCTATCTTCCCAAAGTGTATACTATCGGTTTTTTGGATATTTGAAGCATCTTCCCCACACCATGCTGGCAAGGTTTACCCAGATAGACTATGACAGAGAAATAGCTCTTGTTGCTCTCAGCGACACAAAAGACGGTGAAATAATGCTGGGAATCGCTCGGGTGATTACCCAAATTAATCGCAAGCATGCTGAATTTGCCGTTCTGACAGGAGATCCATGGCAGGGCAAGGGGATAGGGGCTGAATTGCTCAAACGCTGTCTGGCAATTGCAAAAGAGCATGGGATAGAAAAGGTTTGGGGCATGGTGCTTTATGAAAATACCCAGATGCTATCATTGAGCAAAAAAATCGGCTTTACAATAAAGAAGAATATAGAGGACGGTGTTTATGAATTAAACCTGGATCTCGGGAAGACTAATTTATATTAATCAAGGAGGTAATTATGACAATCCATACTAAAGGAATTAACTATATCCCCGGAACTTATGCAAAGAGTACCTCACAAACTTCTATTCTGACTGATTATTATATAAAGGAATGGGAGAAGAAACAAGGCAGGCTTAAAGTAAAAGAAAAAAAGGAAAAAAAAATACTACCAAGCATCTGTTTTTCTCGGAAAATAGGTGTAGGAGCAGTGGAAATAGCGGATTTATTGGCAAAGAAAACAGGTTATCCTGTTTTTGAGCGTGCAATTATTGAGCATATGGTCGATAATTCCCATTTGAACCAAAAAACTATTACCTTTTTTGATGAACGCTATCCTGGGAAATTGCGAGAGATGGCTGCTTTTCTTTTTGGTGAAAAGTCATATGTTATGAGTGATTATGTAAAACATCTTTTTAGAACTGTATTATCAATTGCTGATATAGGCTCTACTGTTTTCGTGGGAAGAGGAACACATCTTATACTGCCAAGAGATCGGGTACTGGCTGTCAGGTTGATCTGTTCAAGGGAGTATAGGTGCCAGCGCCTGGCTGCCATTCTTGATGTAAGTGCCAAGAATGTGGATGATAAGCTGGATGAGATAGATAAAGAGCAGAGGGTGTTTTTTAAAAAAGTTTTCCATAAACAGGATGCCTTGCCCTATGAATTTGATCTATGCATTAACTGTGATTATATCAAAAAACCTCAATCGGCTGCAGATATAATTTATACTGCTTTTATGGAAAAATTTGCCTCAGATTTAAATGGTTAGAAATTTGTCTGAAGCAAAAATTGAATAAATTAGCAGTTTTATTCAGATCATATCTTTGAATAGAAATTTATATGAAAGGAGCAGTTCTATGGATAAGCTTAACCATATCCTGGTACCATTGGATGGGTCAAAACTTTCCGAGAAAGCTCTGGTCGCCGCATATACTCTCGCTGGTATGAGCAATGCGGAAATAACTCTGCTGAGAGTATTACGTCCGGTTGAAGAAATTATAAAAATTGATGAACAACATGCTATTTATGTAGATCAGCAGATAGAATTTAAAACCGGGAGTGCAAAAAAATATTTAAAAACAATCCGCGATCATGCTGAAAAAGGATTATTTAAGATTAATATAGTTGTTGAAATGGGGAATGTAGCTGAGGTTATAATAAATTTTGCAAGTAATAATTCTATAGATTTGATTGTAATGTCTACTCATGGTCGTTCCGGCTTGAAACGATGGGTCTACGGTAGTGTGGCTGGAAAGATTTTACATGGTG
>JAUVKE010000087.1 GCA_030592105.1 Desulfobacteraceae bacterium | reverse complement strand
TATACGGTGCCATTCCGTTTTTTCTCTTTTTTCCCCTGATGCTTTATCAGTCCATGCTTCCGAGGTTGCTATACTGAATCGTGCAACTGCAAGGCCCGCCGGAGTATAGGTTACTTCAGGATCCCTTCCCAGATTCCCTATTAAAATTACTTTGTTTAGTCCTGCCATTTATTGCCTCCTTTTTAAGTTTTATTGTAACTATTCAGCTAATATGTACGGCAACAGGTATAATCTGATTAAACCATGAAAAACTCACAGATAAGAGGTCGTAAAGAAAGAATCTGTTAAAAATATAATCTTGCGTAATAGTATACCAGAAAATAACGTCAATAAGTTCAGCCCTGATGGATTCTTTCTTAACGCTCTCTAATCTGTTCAAACAATTTCAAAGTTTTAATCAGATCATACCTGCTGCCTATCTTAAATCAGCGACGCTGAATAGTTACATTTTTTTTCAAATTTCTTGATACTTTAGCCCAGGTGTCCCGCAATGTCACTGTTCGGTTAAAAACAAGCCTGTCTTTGGATGAATCTTTGGAATCAACGCAAAAATAACCGATTCTTTCAAGTTGATATTTCTTTTCCGGCGGGGCATCTGCAAGGCTCGGCTCCACCATGCAGTCTTCAAGAACTTCCATGGAATCCGGATTTAAAGATTCCATAAAGTCTTTACCATCTTTTTCGTTTCCAGGATTTTCCCTGGTGAAAAGCCGGTCGTAGAGGCGTACCTCAGCATTTACCCCATGGGATGCGGAGACCCAATGCAAGGTTCCTTTTACCTTGCGTCCGTCCGGGGAGGAACCCCCTTTGGTTTCCGGATCATAGGTGCAGCGTACTTCAATAATTTCTCCTGTTTTGCTGTCTTTTACAAGGTCAACACATTTAATATAATAAGCATATCTGAGCCGTACTTCACGGCCAGGGCCTAATCTGAAAAACTTTTTTGGAGGTTCTTCAAGAAAATCATCCTGTTCTATGTAAATCACCCTGGAAAAGGGGAGTTTTCTGGAGCCCATTGCTGTATCCTCAGGGTGGTAGGGACCATCAAGATATTCGACCCTGTCTTCGGGATAATTTTCTATAACAACCCGCAATGGACGTAACACTCCCATAACTCTGGGGGATGTACGGTTAAGCTCTTCCCGCACACAAAATTCCAGAAGCGCGACATCGACTGTACTCTCTTTTTTTCCAACACCTATCCGTTCGCAAAAATTTCTTATGGCCTCTGCTGTATATCCGCGTCTTTTCATACCGGCAATGGTGGGCATCCTGGGATCATCCCACCCTGTGACAGCCTTTGACTCGACAAGCTTTAAAAGCTTTCGTTTACTCATAATGGTAAAGCTGAGATTAAGCCGTGCAAATTCTATCTGCCGGGGATGAGATTGCAGTTCAAGATTATCGAGGAACCAGTTATACAAAGGCCTGTGATCTTCGTATTCCAGGGTGCAGATGGAGTGTGTGACCCCTTCAATGGAATCTGAAAGGCAATGGGCAAAATCGTACATGGGATATATGTGCCACTGATCCTTTGTCCTGTGATGGTGAGCATGTTTTATCCGATACATAACAGGGTCGCGCATGTTTAAATTGGGAGAAGACATATCTATTTTTGCCCTGAGAACATGGGCTCCGTCCTGGAATTTTCCCGATCTCATACCTTCAAACAGATTCAGATTTTCCTCCATGGACCGATTTCTGAAAGGGCTGTCAATGCCTGGTTTCTGGAGTGTTCCCCGCATCGATTTTGTCTGTTCGGCATCAAGGCTGCAGACATATGCTTTCCCATTTTTGATTAATTGCAGGGCAAACCCATACAATTGTTCAAAATAATCAGATGCATACATTAAACGATCCCCCCAGTTAAAACCGAGCCATTTTACATCCGATATTATGGATTTAGTATATTCGATATCCTCTTTAACGGGATTGGTATCGTCAAACCGAAAGTTGCAGATTCCACCATGATTTTCTTCGGCTATGCCAAAATTTAAACATATGGATTTGGCATGTCCTATATGGAGGTATCCATTGGGCTCCGGTGGAAATCTTGTTACAATACGGCCGTTATTTTTCCCGGCTTTTAAGTCTTCGGCTATAATGTGCCGGATAAAATTTGCTGGTGAAGGGGCTGGATCGGCTTTAGGCATTTTGTTACTATCCTCTCTTTTTGTGCGTAATTATGGAAATATGCGGATACAAAAAATTAAAATTGATGTCTGGATTTTAAGTAGAGACGCAAAATTTTGCGTCTCTACTTATTTTTGTTTTGTTGTACCAGCTGTCAAGGCGGAGCCTTGCGGTATGCATTCCCAGGCAGAGCCTGGGAATGAAAAAAAATTGTCACGTTCCTTTTACTTTTTTGTATTGCACCCTTATTATTGTGTAAATTTTCACTCAGGCCGAAGGATGAATATATACATCCATTTGGGGAAATGGAATTATTATCTTATTTTTATTAAATTCCTTGTACACTTTTTTGTTTAGCTCATGGGTTATTCTTCCCCTGTCTGCGGGATTTTTTGCCCAGCAGAGAAGCTCAAAATCGAGGGAAGAATTACCAAAAGCCCTAAACCGTACCCGGGGTTCAGGAAAAGATGTTATCTCTTCATTGGAATCGGCTATACCAATGAGAATATCTTCAACATGATCAATATCTGACCCGTAAGCGACCCCAATCTTTATTCGTATTCTGAATCGTGGTTCAGGGGCGCTTTCATTAATAATTTTACTGTTTGCTATAACTGCATTGGGTATGGAAATCTGCAGGTCGTCCCGGGTTAAAAGAATAGTACTTCTAACACCAACCTCAACAACCGCTCCACGTTCTCCTGATTCGAGAACAATATAATCCCCCGCCTTAAAGGGTCTGTCCACAAATATGTTCATTCCTCCAAAAAAATTGGCTATGGTATCTTTTGCTGCAAAAGCTACTGCCAAACTCAAAACTCCTGCGGAAGCGACAATCGGTGTAATATTTATTGCCCATATCCCTAAAAAAATGGCTAAACCGCTTATTGTCAGCAGAATATTCCCCAGGTTTTCAGCCAGGTTTATAAATAGTTTCCCCTGTACATGAATTTTTCGCAAATGGACAAAAATTTCTTTAAGCAGATTGTAAATTGCGCGTATTACAACAATGAGAATTACTGTTTTCAAAAATGCTGACACAACAAATTTAATCTGGGGATCAATTTTAATCCAGTTTACCGCAGATAATACACCCGCCAGGAGAATGGTGTTTATAACCGGGCGGTGGGCTATCTCTATAAACGTATCATCCCCTTTAAAACTGGATTTTTTAACAAGGGCTCGTAAAACCTTTGCTATAAAAAGGTCAAGAATTTTTGCTGCAATTGCGGTAAAGAGCAATATTGCCAGTCCCCCTATGAGACGCGTCTCTTTAATAAGCAAAATAACAGCATCAAGATTGTTTTGTACTATTTCCATAAAAAAATTCCTTTTATACTTTATGCAGCAGATAGCAAAAGCAGATTTTTTTTAAACAGCTTAAGCAGTTTTTTAATTTTTTCCGAGCTTATGTATAACGAGTTAAAATTACAGCAAAAAGTAAGGCTCCCTTTATAGCCGGATACTGTAAAAATTATACCGGCCCCAGGCAGGACAGGGGCGTTCATCAAACAGGATATTCCCTTTACACTTCCAAAATCAGATGCAGTCTCAGGAATTATTCCGACATTACTAAAAGCGTGGCTTTTGCAGCCGAATTCTTCGAGCTGCGAGCATATTATCTTTCCCATTATCTTTGGCTGCACCATGGCTATTCCATTATCCCACAGTTCCTTTAATCCGAAGGTTTTTTTCTTTGAATCAAATTCTTTTTTAATTTTTAAAAGAGCCTGATGAACATCCAGCAGAATATGAGCATCAATGGAGATAATCCGGATTCCGCTCATGTTTGCCAATGTGCCGGCCGGCTCTCCCAGCCATCTTCTAAGATCTATTGTGTAAATAGAGTTTATACACGATGGATCCCCTCCCCAGGAAAGATTCCACTGACAAACAGTTGTCATCAAAGCTGCCATACATATATCATTAATTGTTGCTTTATACTGGTTTGTATTTTTACGGATATTTTCAAGTTCTTCACAACTGATTGTAAATGTATCACAGGAAGGCACAAGCTCGCCGGTATTTTTTTCATCCCGAGAAACACCGTTTGAAATAACCCATTGCTGACGTTTATATTTAAAAACAAATTTTAAGATCAGGCTAATCTCTTTAAGGCTTGAGCCGGGGGCAAGGAACCATCGGTACCATTTTACATGTTTTGCCATCTGAAGCAAGCTTCTGTTTGTGTTCGGGAGGGGAGAAAGGGTGAATTCGGGGTTTTTTTCAAGGGATCTGTATATCTCTGCAAATAAGCTGAAAAGCCTTTTAGCTCCTTCCCCGTCAATAACCATATGGTGGATCTGGAAGATAAAATAATGGATTTCAGGGGAATCAACGGAAAAAAGCTTCACCAGGGGAAGGATATCTGTATTTATCTGATTTCTTATCGTCCCGTTTAAAAGCTTATCTGCCGCTCTTTTGTCCGATACTTTTTGCCTGGTGATTACTCTGGAGAGATCCCCCGGGTTTTCGTAAACCCATCGGCTTTGCCATAATCCTGCCTCAAACCTTGAACTGATAAGAGGGAAGGCTTTTATTAACAGTTCCAGGGCATTTTTTAATATCCTGTCATCCAAAGGCGCTTCAAGTGTCATGATTATCCAAATGGAGCATTCCGGCTTTTTATGCATGGTGCCATATAAAACCCTGTCAAGAAAAGCTCCTTTAACTATATTTTTATCCTGTTGCATTACAGCTCTCTTTTTATGGGGGGCAATAGAAAAAAGTGACATTTTTCTTCGCTCCCAGGTTCTGTCACCGTTCGTCGCGTTCCTTTTAATTACTTTTTTTGTGTTGCACCCTTTTTATGTAAAAATTCATACCCCTGATAAAGTGAAACCAGACAGACTATTTAGTGCCTTATAAATTGCTTTCTGTCAAAAAAAAAATATTTTTTCATTTTTTACTTGACTATAGTATGGATTTATATTTTATGGCTAGAACTGGATAATTCTGGATAATTCTGGATAATTATGTAATTCTGGGTAATTATGTTTAGAGAAAATTCTTCACATAAAATTGATGCCAACGGGAGATTAATTATTCCCGTCCGATTTCATCCCCTTATACGCGAAGGAGGAGAGAATGGAGTTATGGTAACCAGAATGGACAACACGCTGGTTGCATATCCTTTTGATAAGTGGAGAATTCTTGAAGCCAAAATATTATCTTTACCCATAAAGTCTGATGGAATGCGCCGCTTTAGAAGAATTTTCATAGGGAGCTCATCTGAGTGTTTCCTTGATAAAAATAATCGTATAGTGATTCCTGCATCATTAAGGGCATATGCTGAATTAAAAAAAGAAGTTATCCTTGTGGGGGTATTGGATCATTTTGAAATATGGTCCCACGATAACTGGGAAAAGGAGAATCGCCAGCATGTGGAAGATTTGAAAGATGAAGAGCTAAAGAGCCAGATAGCAAGTTTGGGGATTTAAATTTATGACTTATAAACATGTCCCTGTTATGCAAAAAGAGGTATTATTTTATCTAAATTGCCAGCCGGGAAAAATTTTCGTTGATGGGACCCTTGGTGGCTCAGGCCATGCCACCTCCATATGTAATAGAATAGTTCCCCACGGACTTTTGATAGGAACAGATCAGGATATTGATTCAATAAATAATGGAGAAAAAGTTCTTTCCCCTTTTAAATCGAACATACGCCTGTTTAATGATAATTTTTCAAACCTCCATTTAATCCTTTCGGAATTAGGAATATCCGGAGTTGATGGAATTCTCCTTGACCTTGGAATCTCTTTTAACCAGCTCATGTTAAGCGGAAGAGGGTTTAGTTTTAATGAAGATTCTCCCCTTGATATGAGGATGGATATCAGGTCAAAGGTCATGGCCGCAGATCTGGTTAATGATTTGGATGAAAAAAGCCTTTCAAATATTTTTAGAAAATTTGGAGAAGAAAAAAGGTCTAAACAGATTGCCCGTAAAATAGTCAATGCAAGAAAAGATGGAGCGATTAAAACAAGCAAAGAATTAAGTGATATTATTCGCAGTGCTCTCCCCTTAAAAGTTTTGCGTACCCAGAAAATTCATCCTGCCACACGTGTATTTATGGCATTGAGAATTGCTGTAAACAAAGAGCTTGAAAGGCTTGAATCCTTTATGGCAAATGTTGAAAATATTTTAAATCCCAAGGGACGGTTGTGCGTAATATCCTTTCATTCCCTGGAAGATCGTTTGGTTAAACAAGGGATAAAAGCGCTGGAAAAAGGGTGCACCTGCCCTTCTGATTTTCCCATATGTACGTGTAATAAAAAAAAGATTGCCAGGGCCTTAACAAAAAAGGTGGTCAGACCGACTGAACAAGAGATTGATTTAAATCCACTGGCAAGGAGTGCAAAATTAAGAGCAATGGAGTTACTGTAAATATATATGATTCAGCCCGATGACAAAGCAATATGAAAAATAACAAATATACACTATTTTTTATTGTTATAATGTTCGTATTTCTGGCGGAATGGTTCTGTTTTGCCTGGTGCCGTGTTCAGTGCGGTAGAATTGAGACTGAAATATCAGAGGAGAATAAAAGGTATAAAAAGCTGGATACCATACAAAATGATTTAAAGATAGAACGTGCAAAGCTGAGGTCGCCCAATCGTTTGTCCCAATTTGCGAAAAAATATTTAAATCTGAAAGCGCCAACTTCAGGGCAGATAATTATTCTTCCATGACAAAATCTGATAAAAAAAAACAAAAACTGAGAAATAATATAATAGGTCTTATGCTTGCCTTTTTGTTTTTAATAATTGCTTCAAGGGCTGTATATATTCAGACGATTGGTCTTGAGCGAATTAAAGGGCAGGGGAACATACAGGGAAAGGGCAGTTTAACCGTTTATGGAAAACGGGGCACCATACTTGATGCGAATTATCAGGAGATGGCAATGAGCTGTGTTCGCGATGCATATTCCATAGGAGCATCTCCTAAAAAGGTCAGGGAAAAACAAAAAACTGCGGCTGAGCTTGCCGGGATATTGAAAATCGATGAAAAAAAATTATACAAAAAATTTATTTCCGGTAAAAAGTTTGTATGGGTAAAACTTAATGTTGTCCTCCAAACAGCAGAAAAAATACGAGCCCGCAGGTTTGCAGGAATCAACTTTACACCCACCCGGCTTAAAAGCCGTATTTATCCCAACGGGACCATGGCCGCGCAGGTGATCGGGTTTGCAGGTGCTGATAACAAAGGGCTGGAAGGTCTCGAATACCATTATAATCAACTTTTACAAGGGGGTAAAGACGAATCAACATTTATAAGAGATGCCATGGGTCGCAGAGTTACCAATAAAAACGGGTATGAAACTAATACCGGCTATAATGATGGAAAAAATATTGTTCTCACCATTGACAGCAGGATTCAACATATTACCGAGTATGCTCTGGGGGAGAGTGTTAAAAAGTTTTCAGCAAAATCAGGAATAGCCATTGTAATGGTGCCGAAAACAGGCGCAATATTGGCAATGGCCAATTGCCCGTTTTTTGATCCAAACCATTATAATAAATTTGGTATGGAATTGTGGAGAAATAGGGCAGTGACAGATTGCTTTGAGCCAGGCTCCACCATGAAGATTTTTACTGCAGCAGCCGTTTTGGAATCGAAAAAATATACTCCAGGCACCCTTTTTTATTGTGAAAACGGAGAATACAGGGTCGGGAGAAAAATAGTCCATGATACCCATGAGCACGGGTATCTCTCGCTTTTGCAGGTTATTAAATATTCAAGTAACATAGGTGTGGTTAAGGCTGTTGAATTTATAGGCAAAAAGAGCCTGTACAACGGCTTGCACGCTTTTGGCTTCGGGGAAAAAACCGGAATAGACTGTCCAGGAGAAAGAACCGGTTATGTTCCCCATTTTCGGCGGTGGAAAAAAATCGATGCAGGGAACATCGCTTTTGGTCAGGGGGTATCAGTTACGGCGCTGCAGTTAATATCCGGAGTATGTGCAGTTGCCAATGGCGGAGTCTTTATGACGCCTTATATGGTTCAGGCAATAACCGATCATAATGACGGGGTAATAGAAACATTTGCTCCAAAAATAGCAAGAAGGGTTATTTCTGAAAAGGATGCCGGAGAAATTATAAAAATTATGAAATCGGTGGTCAGTGAAAAAGGGACAGGTGTAAATGCTGCCCTTGATGATTATTCAGTATGCGGAAAAACAGGGACTGCCCAGAAAATTGGTAAAGATGGGAAATATTCAAAAAAACAATATGTTGCCTCATTTGTAGGCTTTGCCCCCGCAGCCAGACCGGAAGTTGCTGTTCTTGTTATTATTGATGAGCCGGAAAAAGAGTATTACGGAGGGACAGTGGCGGCACCCGCATTTAAAGATATTATAGATAAGACCCTTTATTACCTGAATATTCCGTTGGAAAACAGGTTCAGGCCAAACCTGCTAAACAAGGTCCATGGGAATCAATGAGACTGTTAGATTTATTAAAAGGGATTTGTTCAACAGAGGCTGAAATAAGTTATAATGGCCAGGGGGTATCTTTTTCTGATCCTGAAATAGGTTCTGTTCATTATAAGGCCCAGGATGTCAAAAAGGGGGGGATTTTTGTAGCCATAAAAGGGCTTGCAGCAGATGGTCATGATTTTATCGATCTGGCTCTGGCAAAAGGGGCCGTGGCAGTTGTTACGGAAAAACCTGTAAAAAAAAAAGGAATATTTGTTCAGGTCAAAAATACAAGAAGGGCTCTTTCCATGATATC
>JAUVKE010000102.1 GCA_030592105.1 Desulfobacteraceae bacterium | reverse complement strand
GATTTTGGTTCATATACAAGGCGCATTAAAGGTTGAATACTTGATGTATTCGGCCTTTGATGTAACGCAGTAGATGGACCAAAAGACAAACAATTTCGTTCAAGTAATTTCATTTCCGATCCTTAAGTTTGGTTAAACTACGCGGGCGTACCCAAAACCAGCTCGCAAGGACCACCGCCCCGAAAACCGTATAACAAACAACAAAAACCCAGGGTGGCGCATGATAGTACAGCAGAGTTTCAAGGCGGTGTGATATAAAAGAACCCGAATAAGCAGTCTCGCCTGCACGGGTCCGCAGCGACATTTCGATTGTAGTTAAGGGACATATAACGCGCAGCCACGATTGAACGACAACCAGCCCAATAGCGACAAGGTGTATCAGGCGAAACCACGGATTTCGAACCCATGACCATGCAAGTGCCTTACCCGCAAATATAAGTACGAGGCCAAACACTACAAAGGCGACGAATATGATGTGCAACAGCAGGATTGCATCTGCAGTTAACAATAAAATGGTTGGTGAATCCACGAATGTCACCTAACTACTTCAAGCTGAACAGTCGGATCTTATACTTCCCCCCTGGCAGGGATGGTGCAGACAAATTCAAAGGATTCAGAACCAACATTTTTAAAAGCATGGAGTTCATTATCATTGACATAAACGTAATCCCCCTTGATTAATGGATGTTCCCCTCCGTCTGAGTCAACGAACATACCTGTTCCCTGCTCAACCTGTACTAAATGTGGAAAATCATGGGTGTGACGGGGACTGGTTGCCCCTGGTTCAAGACTAAAATATCGAATCACAATTTCATTGGAACCGTCTTTGGGACCAATCACAATCTGTTTTTTCACATTCTCATGTCCACTCATTTTTATAACGGGTACTTCTGATAACTTTTTGATTATCATATTTTTCCCTCTTATAAGAAGTGCATAACGGTTTTACGATCCACCGATAATGCAGTGAAATTATTTAAAGGCACCCTTAATAGAAAACGCTATTCTCTTTTTTCAAAATGGCCAAAATTAAAACCAACCATAGATTTATACTATAATTTTTGTAACTATTCAGCGAATATATACGGCAACAGGTATAATCTGATTAAACCTGTGCTTATCTTAAACAAGCGACGCTGAATAGTTACTAATTTTTTTCAACTATTTTATTTTTGTCTGGCAGAAGCGGCCGCAACAACAGCCTGACCCAGTGCCAGCCCCCCGTCACCAGCAGGAATAAGATGATGGGTAAATACCTCAAATCCGTTATCTTTCAGAGCATTAGTCAGGCCGGCAGATAAAATTTTATTTAAAAAAACACCTCCGGACAAAACAACCCTGTTTAAACCTGTTCTTTTTTTCATTGTTCCGCAAAGATCTGCCAGCATTCTTATCAAAGTATTGTGAAATTTTCCTCCTATAACCGATGTATCCATCCTTTTTTTTACATCAGAGACAACTCCACGGATCAAAGGCCCCATATCAATGGAGATTATTTCATTATTATCCCAGCCATATTTATATAATTGTTTATTATGACCATCAGAAACTGCTTCCAGCTCCATGGCTGCCTGGCCAGTGTAAGTTATATTGTTTCTTATTCCGGTAATAGCAGCAACAGCATCAAAAAGCCGCCCCATCCCTGATGTTAAAGGAGAATTTATTTTTGCAGATATCATTTGTATAAGAGTCTTTATCTTTTTTTTCTCAATTTTTTGTAAAAATGGAATATCAAGATCATAAATATCCTCTCCAAAAGCATGGTACAGATAACTTATGCCCATGCGCCATGGCTCCTTTACTGCTGCGGCAGCTCCCGGCATCGGTATATATTTCAAATGCGCTCCCCTTTGAAACCGGTCTGTTTCTGCAATAAGAACCTCGCCTCCCCATATCTGCCCATCTGCCCCATAACCTGTTCCGTCCATGGCAAGCCCTATTACAGGGCCCTCAATCATATTTTCAGCCATACAGGCTGCAACATGGGCATGGTGGTGCCAAACAGGTATCCTTAATATTTCTGGATTTTCTTTTGCATATTTTTTTGCAAATCCTGTACTTAGATAACCAGGGTGAAAATCATGGGCTATTATTTCAGGTTCAATATTAAGCAGGTCCTGCATATGTTTTATTGTTTCATGGTAAAGAGTAAAGACTTCAGAATTTTCAATATTCCCGATATAACGGCTTAAAAATGCATTATTATTTTTTGTAAGACAGATTACGCTTTTTAAATCTCCACCGCATGCGAGTATTTGCGGAATATTTTTTTTCAAAAACAGAGGCGCAGGAACATATCCCCTTGATCGTCTGATAAACAAAGGCGCCCCTGAAATATGTTTTATAACAGAATCATCCAGAGGATGAATAATTTTCCTGTTGGTGATCAAAAAATAATCCGCAATATTATGCAGCTTTTCAAAAGCTTCTTTATTTTTTGCAGTAATGGGCTCATTACTTATGTTGCCACTTGTCATTACAAGGGCTGAAAATTTTTCCTGCAGCAGAAAATAATGCAAAGGGGTATAAGGAAGCATGACCCCTATAAAAGAGTTTCCAGGTGCAATTGCCTTTGAGAGTAAAAATGGATTTTTTTTTTGCAACAATACCACAGGGCGCTGTAAAGAGCAGAGGGACTTTTCTTCTTTTTTTTCAATTAGTGCATACTCTTTGATATCCTTAATGGAGAATGACATTACTGCAAAAGGCTTTTCCGGCCGCATTTTTCTTTCTCTTAAAAGTTTAACTGCATGGTCATTTTCGGCATCAACCGATAAATGGAAACCCCCTATCCCTTTTATCGCAATAATATATCCCTGTTTCAGCAAAGCTGCTGCTTTACCCGCAGGGTCTTTTGTTTTAATAATATTTTTATCCCTGTCACAAAGAAGAAGTTCAGGCCCGCACTCCTCACAGGCATTGGGCTGGGCATGGAAGCGCCGGTTTTTATAATCTGTATATTCAAAGAGACAAGCTTCACACATTTCAAACTGCTTCATTGAAGTTTTATCCCTGTCATAGGGGAGATCTTCTATAATGGAATATCTTGGACCGCATTCTGTGCAGTTTATAAAAGGATATTGAAAACGCCGGTTTAAAGGATCAAACATCTCTGAAACACATTTGTCACATACAGAAATATCAGGTAAAATCATCCCTGTTTTATCATTATCCATACTGCTGACTAATATGGAAAAATCTTTAAATTTTTTAAATGGAATATTCTGAATTAAAATATCTGTTATCACTGCAAGAGGAGGGGATTTAACTGGAATTAAATTACAAAAAGATTCAAGATTCTCAGCTTTTCCTTCAACATTAATCAATACTCCAAAAGAAGTATTTGAGACATTTCCTTTTAAAAAAAATTGATGGGCAAGGTTGAAAATAAATGGTCGAAAACCGACCCCTTGAATCATACCTTTTATAGTGAGTTTTTTTGATGAAAATGTTTCCATAAAAATGTGAGACACATCCTGACAGGCTGCTGTTTTTCAGGACAGGAAAGTCCTCCCCATGCATTTATCCGATTAAGGCTGCTTTACGGATAAATCCCAGGGTTTCACCGGCTTCTTTCAGATCTATCCGTTCTATGGCAAATCCTGCATGGATAATAACATATTCTCCTATTAAAGGATTTTCAAGAAGCGCAAGGCATATCTTTTTTTTTACCCCTCCTGCGTCTGCAATTCCGGTATCAGCATCAATTATTTCAATTATTTTTGCAGGAACAGCTATGCACATATTTATACCATTTCTTATCAGTAGTGTCCGGTTAGAAAGTTGCAAGAAAGAAAATACTTAGAAATTTAATTGTTTTTTCCGCTATTGCGAATAAATTTTATACGGCCGGATGTTAGAACTGAGCTATGGTGAAATTTAAAAAGCTCTGGCTGTTTGAGCGTAGCGAGTTCCAGAGGTTTTTAAATTTTATTATAGCTCAGTCGATTGCTAAAATTATTTATGTTACGGTCTATATCAATGTACTGCACATGCTATGCACGGGTCAAAAGACCTGACGATTCTTGCGGCCTCCAGGGGATTTTCACTGTCATTAACCGGGGTTCCAATTAATGCCTGTTCCACAGCGCCGGGATTCCCGGAATCATCTCTCGGAGAACAGTTCCATGTTGTTGGTACTACACACTGGTATCCCTCTATTTTTTGTTTTTTTATAGTAAGCCAGTGCCCCAATGCCCCCCTTGGGGCTTCTGTCAATCCCACACCGGTTCCTGTTTCAGGTATTTTAAAATCTTTAAAAGATGGTTCGCCGGGAACAAGTTCATCCACCCATTGGGCACATTTATCTGCAACAATCTTGGCTTCTATTGCTCTTGCTGCATGTCTTCCCATAACAGAGACAAGATCACCCGGCTTTTTGTCAAGAGCGAACAAAAGATCATCAACAAGCTTTTTTAATTTAAAATTTTCACCATTTAAATATGCAACCATTACCCTTGCCAATGGCCCGACTTCCATGACCATGGAATTATATCTTGGTGCTTTAATCCATGAATATGCGTCCCTTTTATGGGGTGAGGCAATGGTTTCGCTCCTGGATGGATGAATCCCTGAACCTGAGGAATAAAGAGAATATCTAATATCTTCAGTAATTCCTGAAGCATTAAAATTACTCAACTTCCCATTTGTAATTATTCCTGGGGGGAATAAAAGCTCTGAGCTATCATCTGATTCATGAAAAACACCATACGCAAGAAAATTACCGCACCCTTTTCCAAGTTTAAAATAATCAGGAAATGTTTTTGCAACTCCAGCCACATCATTTAAATAGCCATTATCTATAAAGGTTCTTAATTTGTTAATAAGGGATTTATATGCTGCAATTTTATCTGCTGTTACTTTTTCTGTTACTCCGCCCGGAACAAGGGATGCAGCATGGGGGAGTTTACCGGCAAATATTGCCCCGGCCCTGTGGGCAACAGCGCGCATTTCCAGGGCTTCAAGGTAATTTCTAATGGCAGTGAAATTGAGTTCATCATCTGTTAGATATTCACCCTTATATCTGGGGAGAAAAGGGGCTGCCGGAAAGACCGATTTTGAAGAAATTTCAGAATTTACCCATCCTTTAAGATTGTTTAAAACAGGGTCATTACCTGTGTAGTTTAAGATGGCTGCTATATCAACAAAATCCAAAGCTGCAAGATGATAAAAATGAAGAATATGAGATTGGAGATAATTAGCCCCCATAATCAAATTTCTCAAAATCCGGCCATTTTTCGGAGGGATAATTCCATATGCCTGATCCTGAGCCAAAATTGAGGCTATTCCATGGGAAACAGGGCATACTCCGCAAATTCTCTGGGTGATCTGTTGAGCATCCAAAGGGTCTCTTCCTTTTAGAATTGTTTCAAATCCCCTGAACATTTCACCTGAGCAGTATGCCTTTGTAATTAAATCTGATTCAACTTCTATGCGAATTGCAAGGTGCCCCTCTATTCTTGTGATTGGATCAATATTTATTATTTTACCCATAAAAGCGCCTCATTTCGTCATCATTTTTAGTTTTAAACATTGAAACAATTTTTATAAGTTGTTTAAACAAATCAGTATTTTCTTTACTCCCCTGCTCAATATTTTTTAACAAATTATTTACATCTTCTATGCTTTTAAATTGCTGCCTCGACGAAGAGGCTATATCGTTCATGAGAACCGATGTTTTTTTAAGCCTTGCTTCAACTTTTTCAAAGGCGGTCCTTGTCTTTTCTACCTGATCTTTTCCGGCACAGGTTTTTTTAATAGTCGCTTCAATTAATTCTGAAGTATTTTTTGCCGCTTCCGCAGATTTTTTAGCAAGGGTTCCCACCTCCCCGGCAACCACAGCAAACCCCACCCCTGCCTCCCCTGCTCTTGCAGCCTCAACCGCAGCGTTTAGTGAAAGAAGATTTGTCTGAAAAGCAATTCCATCTATGGTTTTAATAACAGCCACAGTCTGATCACTTTTATCTGCAAGTTCTTCAATGGATTCTATAACAAGCTTCATGGCTTCACCGGCCATGGAAAATTCTTCGGCTGTTTTTTTCATTAAATCGTTGGCATTATTTGCATTTTCTGAATTCTGCCCGGTCATGGATGCTATTTCATTAATAAAAGATGTGGCTTCACTCACCGATTCAGTCTGGCTTTGAGATTTTTCCTGCACCACCCCGGCAACATTTTGTACCTTTGCAATAACAACGTTAAGTTTTGTTATAAATGCATTAAAAAGCCCCGCTACTTCACCAATTTCATCTTTAGTTGCAACGGATATACGCCGGGTGAGATCCCCCTCATTTTTTTCAAAAAGCCTGAGAAAAGCAACAAACTGCCCCAAAGGCAAGCTCACAAATTTTCTCACAAAATAAGCCATTATGCCGACGGATAATATTATTATTATAAAAAGTGAAAGTAATGAATTTCTTAAAGAGGTTGTTTGCAGCTTGTCCATAACATTTTGAGAATTCAGACTGGCTGTTTTAAGAGCTTCGTTGGAAAATCTAAAATATATCACTCCCCCGATACCCCCTTGTTCCCAATTCATGTGACATCTGATACAATCGCCGGTTATGGGCTGAGGCTTATACATATCTATGGAATTATCCGTATGCCTGAAGATCATTTCTGGATTTGAAAAAAGTTTCTTTTTTAAATCACCAGTCAACCTGTTTCCGATAAAAGAAGAATCTGAAGAATGGGTAACATTTCCATTTATATCAAAAAGAGAAAACTCATGGAGCCCTTTTACCTGCTTTTGAGATTTGATAAGTTTTGTAAATTTTTCCATCTCGCCCCTTTCAAGGGACCCTGCAACTGCCCGATCAACAGAATGAAATATATTAAGAGCATTTTCCACCTCCCGTTCCTTTAAAAGCTTAATGTTTGAAATGGAAAGCCCCGAAATTATTCCAGATACATTTTTGTGCTGAATGATCTGTGCAAGGGAGAGCACCAGGATAAGCCCTGCAAGGAGAGCCAAAGTTAATTTTAAATTGAGTTTCATTTATACCCCCCTTTTTTATTTTGCATTTGGTTTTTTGTGTAAAAAGGAAAGGATAAATTTTTTGCAAAATTTTCAGAAGCACAGCCAATACATCCCCCCCCTGATTTTATGCAGGAGGATGTTCCTGAATTCCAATGACGAATTGTACAATCAGCATAAGTAACCGGCCCCAAACACCCGAGCTTAAAAAGACACCCCTGCTCTGAAAAGGTTTTTGCAAAATTTTCCCTTTCATAATCAGGGTAACGGGGACATTGGTCATGGATAAGTTTTGAATAAAACATTTTCGGCCTTCCCATTTTATCCAGGGGAGGAAATCCAAATTTTAAAACATGGACAAGGGTTCCCACAAGCCAGTCAGGGTGACTGGGGCAGCCGGGAAGATTTATAACAGGTGTGGAGATCCCTTTTTCTTCAAGAAATTCTGAAACGGAAAGAGCTCCGGTTGGATTATTTTCTGCAGCAGGAATTCCGCCAAATGCAGCACAAGTTCCGTTTGCAATAACGACTTTGGCCCTTATTGCAGCCCTTTGAACCTGTTCGGTTATCTTCTCCCCCCCAACAATACAGGCTTCCGGCATCCCTGCCGGAATACTCCCTTCAACCACCAGTAAAAAATCTCCGGCTTCTATTGTCCGGTTGATTATATCCATACTGATTGCCCCTGTTGCAGTTGAAAGGGTCGAATGAAAAAGCAAAGAGATGTAACTTGTCAGTATTTCCGCGGGACCTGGAGCATCAGAATTAAGCAAAGAGACTGAGCAGCCTGAACAACTCTGCCCCTGGAGCCATAGAACAGGGGCATTCCCTCCGGCAAGCTGTTTAAAAGCACTCGCAATCTTTGGAATTGCAGATGGGGAAAGCCCCATCAACAGAGCAACTTTCAAACTGATTCCAAAAAAATTTCTTCTTGTAAGTTTTTTCATAAGTAATTTCTCCATTATAATAAAAAAAATACTTAAAACTTAACTAATCTATTTGCAATCTCCAGCAGAGGCGAACCTTGTGATCGACCGATTATGGACGAAGAGAAGATTCCCCCCTGTCTATAGATATTCAGATAATAAATTTCATATGGCCAGATGTTAGTACTGAGCTATGGTGAAATTTAAAAAGCTCTGGCTGTTTGAGCGCAGCGAGTT
>JAUVKE010000366.1 GCA_030592105.1 Desulfobacteraceae bacterium | reverse complement strand
CCGGGTTCGCATGCATCCACATTCGGAGGAACTCCGATTATTACAGCTGCTTCACTTGAAGTTCTTAAAACCATTGATAAAGAAAAAATAATTGATCATTCTTTTAAAACTGGAAATTATTTTACAAAAAAGCTTCAATATTTAAAAGAAAAGCATGATTCTGTTGAAGATGTTCGGGGAATAGGACTTTTGCTTGGAATGAAGATTAATATTGATGGAGATATGATTGTAAAAAAATGTATGGAAAAAGGATTTTTGATTAATTGTATCCAGGGAAATATTCTCCGTTTTATTCCTCCTTTGATAATAAAAGAAAATGCAATTGATGAATTAATCAGTTGTCTTGATGATATTTTATAAACAAAAATATAACTGTTCGGTTGTTTGATATCTTGATTCAGATATAACAACTTTTATCTAAAAACATATTGATCAAAAATGAAAAAAAATCTGCTTGCACTTTCAACGCTTGATAAAAAAGATTTTGATTATCTTTTAAAACAAGCTTTTCAACTAAAAGAAAGGCAAAGAAGAAACATTCCCGCTTCATCTTTAGCTGGAAAGATGATCGGACTCATTTTCGAAAAACCTTCAACCCGTACACGTATCTCTTTTGAGGTCGCAGTATCGCAACTTGGTGGAACATCGTTTTTTATAAATTCAGCAGATACCCAGATGTCGAGAAGTGAGCCGATAAAGGATACCGCAAGGGTTCTTTCAAGGTATCTGGATTGTCTTGTTATCAGAACATATGCACAAGAGATAATAGAAGAATTTGCAGAATTTTCCACCATACCTGTTATTAATGCCTTAACCGATCTTTATCATCCATGTCAGGTTTTAAGCGATCTTATGACTGTAGTGGAATATAAAAAAGGGTATAAAGACCTGAAGATAGCCTGGGTAGGCGATGGGAATAATGTTGCTAATTCCTGGATTAATGCCGCAGGAGTCCTGGGGTTTAATCTTGTTCTGGCGTGCCCTGAAAATTATTATCCTGACTCTGAAATTATAAAAAATGCGCTTGCAACTGCTGCAGGAAGTATTGAAATAACTTCTGACCCTGTGCAGGCTGTTTCAAATGCTGATGTGGTATATACTGATGTATGGGCAAGCATGGGGCAAAATAAAAACCTGAAACAAAAAAAACATTTATTTAAGCCGTTTCAATTAAATTCAAAGCTTATACGCCTGGCTGCTGATGATGCTATTATCATGCACTGCCTTCCTGCCCACAGAGGCGACGAGATAAGTGATGAAGTGCTGGAAGGGAAACAATCTGTTGTATGGGATCAATCTGAAAATAAACTTCACATGCATAAAGCTGTTTTTGAAATGCTTTTGTAATTATGAACAGGGAGATATATAAAAAGTGTCTGAAAATATAAAAAAAGTAATATTAGCATATTCAGGCGGTCTTGATACATCCGTAATTCTGAAATGGCTGATAGAGACCTATAAATGTGATGTTGTGACATTTTCAGCAGATATTGGACAGGATGAAGAACTGGATAACATAGAAGAAAAAGCTAAAAAGACCGGTGCTTCAAAAGTATATATAGATGATCTGACAGAAACATTTGTATCAGACTATGTTTTTCCTGCTTTTAGAGCTAATGCCATTTATGAAGGTGAATATCTTTTAGGAACATCACTTGCAAGACCACTGATAGCAAAACGACAAATGGAAATAGCCCGGATTGAAGGAGCTGACGCTGTAAGCCATGGTGCTACAGGCAAAGGAAATGATCAGGTCAGGTTTGAGCTTGGATATTTTGCACATGACCCGCATATTAAAATAATTGCTCCATGGAGAGAATGGAACTTAAATTCCAGAACAAGTCTTATGGAGTTTGCAAAAAAATACGGAATCCCTGTCCCGACAACCAGAAAAAATCCCTATAGTACAGACAGAAATATGCTTCACATAAGTTATGAAGGCGGTGCTCTCGAAGATCCCTGGGAACAGCCTCCTGAAGAGATGTTTACACTTACTGTTTCGCCTAAAGATGCACCTGATACTCCTGAATCAGTAGAAATAACATTTGAAAAAGGAAATCCAACTGCTATAAACAGCAAAGAAATGACTTCGGCAAATCTGCTCAGGGAACTGAATCGACTTGGAGGACGCCATGGAATAGGCAGAGTAGATATTGTAGAAAATCGTTATGTGGGAATGAAATCAAGGGGAGTGTATGAAACACCGGGCGGAACAATTCTTCGAAAAGCCCATATGGCAATTGAATCTATCACTATGGATCGTGAGGTTATGCACTTAAGGGATTCGCTTATCCCCAAATACTCTGAAATCATATATAATGGATTTTGGTTTTCTCCTGAAATGAAACTTTTGCAAAATATGATAGATCAGACTCAGGTAAATGTTTCGGGTATTGTTCGTATTGAACTTTATAAAGGAAATTGCACCATATTGGGACGTAAATCAGAAATATCCCTGTACAGCGAAGATTTTGCAACTTTTGAAGATGATGAAGTTTTTACACAAAAAGACGCTGAAGGCTTTATTCGTTTAAACGCTTTGCGCCTGCGCATACAAAAAATGATACAAAAATAATAATGAAGAATAAAACAACTGCTAAACCATGGGACGGCAGATTTATAGCGAAAACAGACAAGCTCGTGGAAGCATTTACATCTTCTATCGAAATTGATAAACGCCTTTATTCCTATGATATAGAAGGGAGTATTGCTCATTGCAGGATGCTTGCAAATGAGTCTATTATCACAGAAGATGAAGCTTCTGAGATAATTCTTGGCCTGAAAATAATTAAAAAGGAGATTAAAAACGGAACATTTCAGTTTGATGACAGCCTGGAAGACATACATATGCACATAGAGACCAGACTGGTTCAAACAGCAGGAAAAGCCGCCCAAAAACTTCATACAGCACGAAGCCGCAACGATCAGGTCGCCTTAGATGTGAGGATGTACTTAAAAGATGAGACTTTATCGATTATAGAGAGTCTTAAAAAAATCATGAAAGCGATTGTTGCTTCTGCAAAAAAACATATAAGTGTTATTCTGCCGGGATAT
>JAUVKE010000477.1 GCA_030592105.1 Desulfobacteraceae bacterium | reverse complement strand
CTTCGCCACTTTGCATTTTGGCTGATTTTAACCAAAAGTTACTTTTAAAAAAACAAACAAAATCAATGGGTTACAAATTACGAAAAAGTTGATTTTCTCTTATTTTTCAATTTGGCGAAGGTATTGTGAAAGTTACGTGGTTTTAATTTTTTCATTGGGCTTTACCCCATATTTTTTTTCCCTGGCTCTCCCCCACCAGCACCCTCCAAAAGTCATGACCAGTTCTATTTGCTGCAGGAATTTGGCAAAAGAATTTCCATCCCTTGCACTTTTGCATATTGGGCAGCCATATTCACAATAGTCAGGGTCATTTAAATTGTTAAAAGGCATTTTCCACCCATTCCAGCCATATGTCTTTTTCATGATACTCCCTCGGCTAAAAATTCTGTTTTTTGTTCTTGCGCTGTTTGAAAAAAATAATAAAGGATGATGCTTGAATTTTATTAATAGATACTGCATTATTGATAAAAATATATAGTCTCTACAGGGAAAAATGTCAAACAATCAGGAAGGGGAGAGGTATGATTAATCATATTTTTTGTTTATCTGAATTCAATACCACCATTAGAACTGAACTTGCTGCTGGATTGACCACGTTTCTTACAATGGCTTATATTATATTTCTGCAGCCGGCTGTGATGTCAGGGCAGATGTTTGGTATGGATACGGGGATCGATTTTGGGGCTGTCATGACTGCAACATGTTTAGCGGCAGCTCTATCCACCTTTATCATGGGGGTATATGCGAATTATCCCATTGCCCAGGCCCCGGGAATGGGTGAAAACTTTTTTTTTGTTTTAGGTGTTATTCCTGCTGCCGCAGCCCTTCCAGCTGTTGCCGCAGGGGATGTCACCGCATGGGAAGTGGCGCTGGGGGTTGTTTTTATTTCTGGTATAATATTTCTTTTAATTTCCCTTACGGGAATTCGTGAAAAGATTGTTGATGCCATAAGCCCAAGTATGAAAAATGCTATTGCTGTCGGCATTGGGTTGTTTATTACTTTTATAGGTCTGCAAAATGCAGGATTAATCATCCATGAACCCTCCACATGCGTCAAGCTCAATCCTTCTTTTTTGTCCGTTGATATGCTTATCTTTTTTTCTGGTCTTTTTTTAACGGTAACTTTACATGCCCGTCGTGTGCGGGGGGCGATTCTTATAGGTATTATCGGAGCTGCTCTTTTATCGATTCTCCTTAAGTTGGTTTTGCCATATTTCCATGACATTGCAGCATCTAATATGCTAAAGGAGTCGATGCTCATGACAAGGTTTGTGCTCCCTTTAAGTGATACAGGCTTTTTGGGATTTATTGTAAGCTCACCCCCTTCAATTGCCCCGACTTTTTTAAAAATGAATATTGTGCAGGCTCTATCCGGTATTATGATACCCTATATTATAATTTTCCTTTTCATGGATGTTTTTGATACAATCGGGACATTGATAGGGGTGAGTGAACAGGCAGGGTTTATTCATGATAATAAACTTCCCCGCGCAGGCCGGGTTCTTCGTTCCGATGCCATTGGAACGGTTGCAGGTGCCTGCATGGGTACCAGCACCATAACAAGTTTTGTAGAGAGTACAGCCGGGGTGGAGTATGGCGGACGAACGGGACTTACAAGTGTAACTGTTGCACTCTTGTTTATTGCAGCCCTGTTTTTCAGCCCCCTTGTTGTTATGATCGGAAGCTATCCTCCCATCACCGCTCCTGCGCTTATTATTGTTGGAGGGATGATGTTTAAGAATGTTTTAAAAATAGACTGGAGCGATTACAGTGAATCATTTCCTGCTTTTTTGATTGTTATGGGAATTCCGTTTTCATTTTCCATTGCAGACGGTATGGCTGTGGGGCTGATGGTTTATCCTTTGCTTAAACTTTTCAGCGGGAAAGGGAAAGAAGTGACCTGGATAGTTTATGCCCTTGGTATAATCATTCTTTTATATTTTGTTTTTATACGATAGGGTTTAATCATTTTTTATTGACATAAAACAGCTTGTTTAGTATATTGCTAAAAAATTTTGGGAGATCGTCCAGCGGCAGGACTGCGGACTCTGACTCCGCCAACCAAGGTTCGAATCCTTGTCTCCCAGCCATAAAATTATCTAAAGGTTACAAGCTTGCGCTTTGTAGCCT
>JAUVKE010000538.1 GCA_030592105.1 Desulfobacteraceae bacterium | reverse complement strand
TTATCATCTTGTCAGGAGATAGAGGTTTTGTCAAAAAAGGGAGTGGTAATAAAATCAGGTTCTGCTAAAGGAATAGTATCTGGTGGAAATCTTGCGACTCTTTGTCATCTTACAGGTACGCCTTTTGAGCCTGATTTAGATGGACGTATTCTATTCATCGAAGAGATAGGTGAGGCTCCTTACAGAATTGATAGAATGTTGACACATATGAAAATAGCTGGATGCTTTGATAAACTCGCAGGCCTTGCTTTAGGTTCTTTTAAAGAATGTGGAAGTCTGGATGAAGTTTATGGCATTGTGGAATATCTGTTTAGGGATACTGAAATTCCAATACTGGCAGGGTTTGATATAGGGCATGGAGGTGTTAATATTACTTTGCCGGTAGGTATTGGCGCCACTCTCAATACGAGTATGCTGAAAATCTGCTTTCATGAATCGGCAACAGAGTGTTAGAGAGATGAAAAAGGTTGATGCTCTTATGAAACAGGCGATTTCTGATTCTGTTTTTCCAGGTGGCGTGCTTCTTGTATTTAAGGGTGATTCTGTTGTTTTTCTTCAGGCTTATGGCTATACTAACATATTTTCAAGCAACAAAATTTCATATGCAACAATTTTTGATTTAGCCTCTTTGACAAAGCCTCTTGCTACTACATTAGCTGTTATGAAGCTGGTTGAGATGTATTTGCTTGATGTTGAGCAGGATATCGGATCAATTATTCATCCTTTTAAAAATACAGATAAAGCTGAGATTACAATATTAAACCTTTTGGTTCATAATTCCGGCTTGCCTGATTATCGTCCATTTTATAAGGATTTATTCAAGCTTTATCCGGAAAACAGAAACGACCGATTAAAAATGCTTCTTGTAAAAGAAGCTTTGATAAATCCTGTTGGTAAGAGTGTTTTGTATAGTGATCTTGGTTTTATGATTCTTTGCTGGCTGGTTGAAGAAATTATAAAAATCGGATTAGATGAATTTTTATCTGCAGAAGTTTATAAGCCTATGGGTATTGTTTCTGCTCCAGACTCTCTTTTTTATGCCGGCCTCAACACTGTGCCTTGTAAAGGAAATTTTGCAGTTACGGAGTTTTGCAAATGGCGTAATGCGTTTTCATGTGGAGTGGTGCATGATGAAAATGCTTATGCAGCAGGGGGTGTTGCAGGACATTCAGGCCTTTTTGGGACTGCTTTTGCTGTGAAAACTCTTCTGGTATTTTTACTGCATACATATCATGATTGTCAGCCTGTAAACCTTTTTGGAAAAAATTTATTAAGAAGATTTTTTTCACGCTATAAAGATACTGGCAGAACTTTGGGTTTTGACACTCCTTCAGCATCTCGGTCAAGCAGTGGAAACTTTTTCAGCCAGGGAACTGTGGGACATCTTGGTTTTACAGGTACATCTTTTTGGATGGATCTTGAAAAATCTATTATTGTGATACTTTTAACTAATCGGGTGCATCCATCACGAAATAACAATAAGATAAAGGTTTTCAGGCCTTATTTACATGATATTATAATGAAGCATCTTCTGTGATTTAGGCATTTCGTTACAG
>JAUVKE010000450.1 GCA_030592105.1 Desulfobacteraceae bacterium | reverse complement strand
TTACAAAATGGATGGTGGAACTTTGAGTTTAACTAATGAACATTATTAGTTGATACCTTTACAAAAGAAAAAAATATCACAGAATACAATTAGGAAAATTATTATCAAATGGTGCGAAATGTGAGATATAATGGCGAAAAAAGCTGTTTATGTTGAAATATCAATAGTATCTTATCTGACAGCTCGACCAAGCAATAATTTGTTAGCTGCTGCCTGGCAAAAAGCAACAAATGACTGGTGGAATACTCAGCGTAATCGGTTTAACCTTTTTGTATCCGAAATCGTGATTGAAGAAGCAGGAAAAGGAGATCCTAAAGCGGCTGGATTAAGAGTAACTGCTTTAGAAGAAATTCCTCTTCTTGAAATAACTGATTCAGTACTGGCTTTTTCTAAAAGACTTATTAATGAAGGCGCAGTTCCACAAAAAGCAATAGATGATTCCCTCCATATTGCTATGTCTGTTGTTCACGAAGTTGATTATCTTCTTACCTGGATTTTCGCCATATTGATAACGCTGAGACAAAACCAATTATCCGAAAAATTTGTCTGGATAATGGATATCAGTATCCAGAGATATGTACACCTGTAGAACTTATGGGGGTTTTAAAAAATGACTGATGAAATACTTAAAGAACTATGGGAAATTAAAGATAGCATTGCAAGCGAGCATGGAAATGATTTAGACTCACTAACTGCTTTTTTAAAATCAAGAAAGATTCCAGGAGATCGAAAAGTTATTAACCTAAGAGCCATAAAAAAGATGGCCGAACAAGCCAGTGCACCTGACGTCAAACGCCGAGGCGTTTAGAAAATTTACTGGTTTTTAGGCAAGAGTTTGCTTTCAGGTCATTTTTATGCAGTTGAAAAAATAAAGCGGCGAAGCCGCAGTTGTCAGTTGCCGGCACTGGAGGTTATTTTGAAATTTGAGGATAAGGAAGATAAATTAATATCGATATGCTTTTACTGACACCTGATAACTGATAACTGACAACTGACAACCCCACAGGTCAAAATGCATAACACAAAACGCAAAACCATAAACCAGCCGCATAAAAATCCCTTACTAAAAATATTTCTTTTATCCTCTATTCTTTTCATAACAAGCATATGCCACGCTTTTGTAAATGAAGATATTGGAATCAATACAAAAGCCATGTCCCTTGGTAATTCCGTAACAGCCTATACTCCCGGTGTTATGCCGATGCATTATAATCCAGCGGGGCTTACCAGCATTAAAGGGAAAACAATCACAATCGGTGCTGCATATCCGTTTATCAATATGGATTCTGATTTTTTACCCCCCACAGCATATAAAGAATGGACATTTATTGATGACATTCCAGGACAAAGCAGCTCTGCTGATACAGGAAGCATGTATATCCCTGTTTTTGGGGCTGCTTCAACCTATGTTACAACAAATGGAGGGATAACCTATCATACTCCTTATTCAAAGTGGTTTTTTGGGTATGGCATGTATACACCCTTTGGAATGGGTTATTCAACCGGGTCAGGTGATCCGGGCAGGTTCGGCGCAAAAACATCTTATAACCAGCGCTGGATATATGCCGCCCCTGCAGTTGCCTGTCAGGTTACCAATACTTTTTCCATAGGCGCTTCCATTGGCCTGGGCCAGGGTTCAAGGGGGCTCAGCTTTGATTACAGAGCTTCAATTTTCGGGCTTAAATATTATAAAAGAGCTCTTGAGAATGTAAATTTTATTTTCGAATTCATAGAAGATCCAGAGGCAGCCATTGCTAAATATGTAGATGACTGGTTTGATTTTTATTTAAATCTATTATCTTTGGAATCGCCGGTATTTCATGAATTTGCCGATATGGAGATGAAGGAGATGACAGATTCCCTGACTACATCCTTTAATATTGGAATGCTCTGGGAGCCTGCTGACTGGGTTTCCATAGGCCTCTGCTACAGAAGCAAATCAGAGGCTAATATGGAAGGCGATTATAATATTGCATATGCTGATGCGTTCAAGGCATTAATGCAGGAATTATATCTGCCGCCTACTTCAGTATAGATCGGGCTTCCATATCCGCCTGTGGACAGTCAGCAGGGAACAGTTACACAGGAATGGACGTGGCCCCAGAGTATTCAGGCAGGAATAATGCTGCACCCATCAAAAAAACTGAAACTGATGTGCGATCTGCACTGGACAGACTGGTCAGAGACCTCAGATGAAATTTTTGAATTTGACCAGAATATCCAGCTTTTGCAGTTTCTTAATTTTTTTGGCCCTCAGAGAATTCCTGATAAATTTGTTCTTAAAAGAGACTGGGACGATACATATAATTACAGTTTCGGGATTGAATAT
>JAUVKE010000128.1 GCA_030592105.1 Desulfobacteraceae bacterium | reverse complement strand
GCACGAGCGAGTTTCGCAATTTTGGCGGAGCAAACTTAGAAATTCAAGAAATTTATTCGCAATAGCGGAAAAAACAATTAAACTTCCCGTATTTTCTTTCTTGCAACTTTCTAACCGGACACTACTGGGAAAATTGACAATAAAATGAATACTGCAGATTATAACGAAGCTGTGCTTAAACTTCTTAAAAAAGCTGACGGATATATTTCCGGAGAAAATATTGCAAAAAAACTGAATATTTCCAGAGCAGGCGTGTGGAAACATGTGGAAAAGCTGAAAAAAGAAGGTTTTTCTATTAAATCCTCCCCTGGAAAAGGCTATTTGCTCCTTTCCACCCCTGACAAATTGATTCCAGCAGAAATTAAAGACGGCCTTGCCACCTCAACCATTGGGCAGACTATCTACTATTATAAGGAGACGGAATCGACCAATCTCATTGCAAAAAAACTGGCAATGGAAGGGACCCCGGACGGGAGCATTGTTGTGGCCGAGGAACAGACAAAGGGAAGAGGAAGACTTGCAAGGGAATGGATCTCCCCATCTTGCAAAAACATACTCATGTCTGTTATTCTGTTTCCGAAAATTCAACCCCCCCATATCTTTTCAACAACAATGCTGGCATCTTTGGCTATTGTTAAGGGAATCGAACAGAATACAGGATTAAAGGCCATGATAAAATGGCCCAACGATATTTATATTAATTGGAAAAAAACAGCCGGAATACTTACAGAGTTTAATGCCCAGCAGGATATGGTAAGCTATGTAGTAATCGGAATCGGTATCAATGTTAATTTTGATCCTGCCACATATCCTGAAATAAAAGATATAGGCACCAGCCTTTTTAAAGAACTCGGCAAAAAAGTTTCAAGGGTTAATCTGCTGCAATCCATATTAGAAGAGATGGAAAAAGGATATCTCCTGATTAACCAGGGGAATTTTTCTGAAATCCACAGCCAGTGGAACAGATATTCACTGGTGAACAACATGCCCGTTGAAATCAGATCCTTTGATACTGTTGAAAAAGGTGTGGCAGAATCTGTAAATCTGGACGGTTCGTTAAATTTAAGGGATCAACAGGGAAAAATTAAAAAAATTATTTGCGGGGATCTTTCCTTAAGATTCAGGAGGTAATTATAGTGATCATAGATTTTCATACTCATATTTTTCCAAAAAAAATACGGGAAAACAGGGAAAAGTATTTTAAAAATGAGCCTGCTTTCGAGCTTTTATACAGCCTGCCAGGTTCAAAAATGTCGGGGACAGAAGAAATTATAAATACCATGGATGAGCAAGGCGTGGATATATCTGTTATTTTCGGTTTCCCCTGGGTAAATCCTGATACATTTAAAGAACATAACGACTATATAATCGAATCTGTGGCCAGATTTCCGGACCGCTTCAAAGGATTTGGATGTTTTGACCTTTTTAATGAAACAGCAGGTCAGGAAGCGCATCGATGCATAAAAGCCGGGCTCTCTGGAATAGGTGAACTCGCATTTTATAAATCCGGAATTGATGAAGAGAGCATTAAACGCCTGGAACCTGTCATGGAGATATCTATGAAAAATGATCTCCCTGTTATGATTCACACAAACGAACCAATGGGCCATTATTATCCTGGAAAAACACCAAATACCCTCATGCAGATATATACAATGGTAAAAAGGTTCCCATTAAACAAAATAGTCCTTGCCCATTGGGGAGGGGGTATCCTGTTTTATAATCTTTTAAAAAAAGAGGTTAAAAAAAATCTGGAAAACGTATATTTTGATACAGCCGCATCCCCATTTCTATACGACCCGGAGATCTATTTGCATGCAAAAAACATTATGGGAGTCGAAAAGATCTTGCTTGGCACAGATTTCCCCCTTTTAAAGCCATCCAGATATTTCAAAGAACTTGAAAAATCAGGAATATCCCCCGACGATATAAAAAAAATCTGCGGGGAAAATGGGAAAAAACTTCTTAAAATAAAATGAAAATAGAACTCGACCTCAGGCACCACTGTATTGCAACAGAAGTAAAAAAAATATACAACAGGGCAATCTCACACTATTTTAAACCTGACGCAGATATTGAACAGCTTGAAAAAAAAATAGAAATATTAAAAAAATTGTTGGAAACCAGCGACTTTGCCTATCTCAGGAACACTTACCCTGAATTAAGGGGACATTGTGATATCAAAGCCCATATAAAGGCCTTGGATGACGGCAAGGTTTTTATTCTTTTAAATGGTAAGAAAATAAATATTCCCTGTATCAAAAAACAATAATTTTATAACCCAAAACATTTTAAAGAAAAAAATGATAAATTCACTAACAGTCTTTTTAACAGGAATTTCAGGTGTATTTTTCGGGATGCTCCTCCTTTACGCATCAATTAAACTCACATTTATAATTACAGACAAATTGATAAAAAAAAATGATTGAAAATCTGCTATATTCAGCTAAAACCTCCGGTTTTTTTCATCTTACCCCAGGCATGATTCTGATGTGGTTCATCGGCTTTACATTAATCTACCTTGCCATAGCAAAAGAATATGAACCATTTTTACTGCTCCCCATAGGGTTTGGAATTATTCTGGCCAATATTCCCCTTTCAGGGCTCATGGAAGCTGGGGAAGGATTACTCTGGAAATTTTACCATTACGGCATACAATGGGAGATTATTCCCCCTTTAATTTTTCTTTGCCTGGGAGCACTTACAGATTTCGGGCCTCTTATTGCAAGACCTTCTCTTATTTTTCTGGGGGCGGGGGCCCAGGCAGGGGTCTACCTTACTTTTTTTGCCGCCCGTGCCATGGGATTCGATTTAAATGAAGCAGCAACAATCGGGATTATAGGGGGGGCAGACGGACCAACAACGATATTTCTTGCTGCCAAACTTGCTCCTCACATGCTCGGAACATGTGCAGTTGCTGCATATTCCTACATGGCGCTGGTGCCGATTATCCAGCCCCCAATAATGAAGCTTTTAACAACAAAAGAAGAACGGCTCATAAGGATGAAAAAATCCAGAAAAGTCAAGCATATTGAAAAAATTTTATTTCCCATTATTTCCATGCTTCTGATTATTCTCCTTATTCCTGCGGCCGCCCCTTTATTTTCCATGCTCATGCTGGGAAACCTTTTTAGAGAAGCAAAAGTGGTGGACAGGCTGGCACAAACAGCAAAAAATGAACTAATGAATACCGCAACAATATTTTTAGGACTTCCTGTGGGTGCAACAATGAACGCAGAAGCCTTTTTACAACCCAAAGTGATCTTTATATTTCTTTTGGGGATGTTTGCATTCATGTTAAGCACAGCCTCGGGAATATTGCTGGCAAAATTTATGAATCTTTTTACCAAAATAAAAATCAACCCCTTAATTGGGGCAGCCGGAGTCTCCGCAGTCCCCATGGCTGCAAGGGTTGTCCACAAATTAGGTGCTGAGGCAGATAAAAAAAATTATCTTTTAATGCATGCCATGGCTCCCAATGTTGCCGGAGTTATAGGTACGGTTATCGCAGCAGGAGTTTTTTTAACATTGTTAAGCTAAAGCGGCGAAGCCGCAGTTGTCAGTTATCAGCACTTTTCGAACAATTATTACAAAAACAAAAGGAAAACAATCATGGCACAGGAACTTTTAGCACCCCTTGCGGGCAAAATTGTTAAAATAGATATTAACGTGGGCGACAAGGTCGAAGAAGATCAGGACGCTATGGTAATCGAAGCAATGAAAATGGAAACTCCCGTTTATGTCCCTTGTGACGGAACAGTAAAAGAGATAAAAGTAAAACAGGGCGACGAAGTGGAAGAGGATGATCTGCTGGCTATTATCGACGAATAACAAAAAAACAAAATAACTATTCAGCTGACACGTATCAGCTTCAGGTATAATCTGATTAAAACTGGAGCGTGTTTGCAAGTAGCATTTTAAAACAGCTGAATGATTATAAAACTAAGGATATAATCATGAGACCTTATTTTGAAAAAATGGATCGATTCGGCCGCGAAATGAGAAAGGGTGAGATAAAAAGAACAACAGAGAACGTCGATAACGTAAAAAAGGCTGAATCGGTTGTAGATAAAGAGATCGACAATGTAAAAAATGCGGGTTTTCCTGAAGAAAAAATTAATGCAAGGGGTCAGATGACAGTCTGGCAGCGCCTGGAATACCTTGTTGATCCAGGAACCTGGTGCCCTTTGCACACCCTTTTAAATCCTGAAGATAATGTGGAGGGGACAACCAATGTCATAGACGGAATAGGAAAGGTTGCCGGAAAATGGGCAGTGGTAATAGGTTTCGATAATAAAGTCATGGCTGGCGCCTGGCTTCCAGGGCAGCCTGAAAACATCCTCAGGGTCACCGATCTTGCCAAAAGACTAAATATTCCCCTGATCTGGCTTGTTAACTGCAGCGGCGCCAAATTGCCCCAGCAGGAAAAATTTTATGCTAACCGCCGGGGTTCTGGAACCACATTTTACAGGCATGCGGAATTAGAACAGCTGGGAGTTCCCATTCTGGCCGGAATATTCGGCACAAACCCTGCTGGTGGTGGTTACCACAGCATCAGCCCCACGGTATTATTTGCCCATAAAGATTGCAATATGGCTTTGGGAGGCGCAGGAATAGTCTCGGGGATGACTCCCCAGGGGGGATTTGATACAGAAATTGCAGAAAGCATCATAGAAACCACAAAGCATTTCAAGGCAAAACCGCCTGGGACTGTTAAAATCCATTATGATCATACAGGTTTTTTTAGATATGTTTATGACAAGGAGACTGAAGTTTTAGATGGGATTAGGGATTATATGGGAAAAATCCCATCATACGATCCGCTTTTTTTCCGGGTAACCGAACCCAAAAAACCTGAACTTACAGATGATGATCTTTATCGTCTTTTACCCTTTGATCAGAAAAAAGTATACGATTTTGACCAGATTCTTTCACGCCTTGTCGACTCCAGCGAGCATATGGAATACAGGCCGGATTACGGGCCGGAAATCTACACAGGTCTCTGCAAGATCGACGGGTTCCTTGTGGCCTGCATTGGTAACCGCCAGGGATATCTGGGTAAAGATTATCCTGAATATGCTTCATACCCGGGAATAGGCGGGAAACTCTACAGACAGGGGTTAATCAAAATGTCTGAATTTGTCACTCTTTGCGATAGAGATAAAATTCCTGTAATCTGGTTCCAGGATACAACGGGAATTGATGTGGGTGATGAAGCAGAAAAAGCAGAACTTTTGGGTCTGGGCCAGGGATTAGTCTATTCCATACAAAATACTGATCGGCCGATGATACTGGTGGTACTAAGAAAAGGGACAGCTGCCGCCCATTATCTTCTTGGTGGACCAACTGCAAATAGACATAATGCCTTTTCCCTGGGAACAGCAGCCACGGAAATTTACGTAATGCATGGTGAAACCGCAGCTGTGGCAACCTATTCCCGCAGACTTGTAAAAGAAAAAGAGGCTGGAAACTCCCTTGACCCTGTAATAGACAGCATGAATAAATTATCCGAACTTTATTATGATCAATCAAGGCCCGTTGCCTGCGCTAAAAGAGGTCTTGTGGATGAAATTGTAAAAATGAACGATTTAAGAAAATATCTGGTCGCCTTTGCAGGGGCGGCTTATCAAAATCCCAAGTCCATATGCCCCCAGCATCAAATGATTCTCCCCAGAATTATCAGGGGATAGTTATACCAGGGGGGTGCGATACAAAAAAGTAACATTTTTTAAGTAAAGGATGTCTCTCATCTAACATACTGATTTAATATCGAATCATGAAGTCTTATTCTTACACTCGTTCCCAGGCTCTGCCTGGGAACGAAAAAAAATACTACCATTATCCGGATTAATAATCAGCCCCAACAGCACGCAGTTCCTTTAATAAATTTTCCTCAATCTCTATCTCCCCATCTTCCAGGCACTGTTTCATCATTGCTGCGCCCCTTTCCCCCGGGGCAAAAATCTGCGTAACCCCATCCAGCTTTTTTGAAGATTTAACCTTTTTGATAAGCCTTGTTACATTTTCAGCAAATTCATCACGGCTCCCGAGAATTTCAGGATCAATGGCAATCATCAAGTGCCCCCAGTTTCCTTTACTATCTCCAATACCGGAAAATGCAGCACCCACAAGAGGGCCGGCCAGAATCTCACCAATCATTGCAAGGCTGGAGCCTTTATAACTTCGATCAAAGGAACGGATAGCACCCTTAATAGCTTCATGGGGACTCGTTGTGGGATTTCCTTGAAAATCATAAGCAACATCTGACGGTATGGTTTTCCCTGCTGTTTTAGCCTCTACCAAACCATAAAAAGAGATGGCTGCGGTGGACATATCAAGGACAATATTATCAGGAGCTGCAGGTATTCCCACAGCAACAGGATTTGTTCCAAAAACCGGTTCATAGGAGCCATATGCGGCCACCCTTTCAGGAGAGCTTGCAAATACAAAACCTATCATCTTTTTTTTGGCTATTTCAGATGCGAGATAACCTATGGCCCCTGAAGATGTATTTGTATTATAAGTACCAACAATTCCGAAACCGTTCTTTTTCCCCTTTTCCAAAAGAATATCAAGCCCCTTTTTTACCACGACCATGGCATGGTTCTTATTCCCGTTGATTCTGGCGGACACTCCAGTCTCTTTTTCAATAACAATCTCTCCTGCATCGGGGCTTTTTGGAATACCAGGCCCAATTAACTTGACCACCCCCTGAGTATTCCCGCGAAGCTGAGCATAAATCAAAATATCACTTATGCCCGATATCTCTTCATTATTATACCCATAACTTTTTAAAGCCTTTGTTGTTAAATCCTTTAATTCATCAAGTGATATTTTCATTTTTTTCTCCTCCATAGATCTTATGTAAATATTTTCCCCAGGCTATTAATAAGTCAATTTCAAAAATTTTCAAAATACGCGCCCTTGTTTTCAGGTATAGACCGTCACATAAATAATTTCAGCAATAGACTGAGCTATAATAAAATTAAAAAACCTCTGAAACTCGCTGCGCTCAAACAGCCAGAGCTTTTTAAATTTCACCATAGCTCAGTCTAACATCTGGCTGTATGAAATTTATTATTTGACAATCTATATGTTGATTGAAGATTTTAATCGATAATCCAGTGAAGTTTAATTATG
>JAUVKE010000500.1 GCA_030592105.1 Desulfobacteraceae bacterium | reverse complement strand
CCTAAATCAGGACTTATTGACGGTAAAAAAATTTCTGATTTTGTACACAGCCTTGTTGACGGCGTAAGTATAGAAGATCTTTCTATCCCCTTTTGCGCAGTTGCAACAGATATGGGCACGGGCATGGAAGTGGCCATAAAGAGCGGTGATATCATTGAAGCTGTCAGGGCAAGCATTTCTGTGCCCGGAATATTTACGCCTTTAAAAAAGAATAACACTGTTTTAGTTGACGGAGGGCTGGTAAACCCCGTGCCTGTAAGCGTGACAAAAAGCATGGGAGCGGATTTTGTTATAGCTGTTGACCTGAACCATGACATAGTTAAAAAAAAGGGGAATGGCGATAAAATATTTTTTCCTGATCCATATATAAGTAAAACAGGAAAAAAAAGGGCGCAAGAGACTGAAAAGAAAAATAAAATATTGGAGCTTGTAAACAAAAGGCTGGCTTCTGTTAATTTTCCCGGCTTGTCCTATATGAAGCAATTGACCTCGAGAGAATCTTTGCCGAATATCTTCGATGTGCTGACCGTATCAATAAATATCATGGAAAAACAGATAACTGCTGCAAGGCTAAAAGATGATCCTCCGGACATTCTTATTCAGCCGAATCTTGGGTATCTTAAATTTCTTGAATTTAACCGGGCAGATGAGGCTATTATTGAAGGATACTCTGAGACAAAAAATATAATCAGCGCTATTTATTAAGAAAGGAGAAAACAGCTTGGCTTTATTTAAAATCAGTACAATTGGCCGCACTTACCGCCATATAAAACGTTACCGCCAGATTCTTGCTGTGCTGTTTAAGTATGGGTTTGGAGATCTTGTTGATGTTTTAAAAATAGAGCAATATTTAGAAATCGGTCTGCGGCTTGTCTCCAAAAAACGGAGGGAAAAGATAGAATCACATACTCGTGCAGAGCGTGTAAGGATGGCTATTGAAGAACTGGGTCCCACATTTATTAAAATGGGTCAGATTCTCTCTACAAGGCCGGATCTCCTTCCGGCCGAATTTATTATGGAACTCCCCAAGCTTCAGGATGATGTGCCACCTTTTCCGTTTCATGAAGTTAAAATGATTGTGGAAAAAGAATTAAAAAAACCTTTGGAAGATATATTTTCTTATTTTGACAAAAAGCCACTTGCGGCTGCATCTATCGGTCAAGTTCACAAAGCGAGTACCATGGAAGGTGATGATGTTGTTGTAAAGGTTCAGCGACCTGGGATACAGAGTACTATTGAGGTGGATTTGGAGATAATGCTCCACCTCGCAACTCTGATGGAAAGACATCTTGAAGGCTGGGATATTCAACAGCCCACCAGAATAGTAGAAGAGTTCGCCAGTACCCTGGAAAAGGAGCTTGACTACACGCTGGAAGCTGCATACATGGAACGTTTTACCAGAGAGTTTGAAAAAGATCCATCTGTACGTATTCCGAAACTTTACAGATCATTTACAACCAGCCGTATTCTTACCATGGAACGTATAAAAGGGATTAAATCTTCTAATATTGAACTGCTTGACAGGGAAGGGTTTGACCGCTGCAAGATTGCAGAAAGAGGTTTTAAGCTTATTATGAAACAGATTTTTGTTAATGGTTTTTTTCATGCGGATCCTCATCCCGGAAATATTTTTATTCTCCATGAAAATGTTATAGGCCTTATAGATTTCGGTATGGTTGGGCGGATAAACCAGAAAACCAGAGAAAATTTTGCAGATCTTATATTGAGCATAGTTCACATAAATGAAGCAAAGGCTGCGGATTTACTGCTTAAACTCACTGTTTACGATGGAGATCCGGACTATAATGCTATAGAAAGAGAGGTGGCTGAATTTATGGATCAGCATTGTTTCCGGCCATTAAAGGAGATTGATCTGG
>JAUVKE010000180.1 GCA_030592105.1 Desulfobacteraceae bacterium | reverse complement strand
GACCTTGATGCATGACCGCCAAACGGTCGCAAATTTCAGATGCAACGGCAAGATCGTGGGTAATAAGGATTATCCCGTCATGATGTTCATGCTTAAAGCGGACGATTAAATCCAGAATCTGTAAACAGATTGTCGGATCCAGAGCTGAGGTTACGTCATCTAAAATCAATAATTCCGGTGAAGCTGAAAATGCCATTACAAGCTGCGCCCGCTGCAGCATTCCCCTGCTCCATTCATGGGGATATTGACGGCACCGCTCTTTGGGGGATGCTATGCCGACATTTTTTAAAAGATTATATATTATTTCTTTTTTTTTCTTTTTAAAAAGCTTGTTTAATGCAATAACTTCATCAAATTGGCTGCCCATGGTAAAAACAGGATCCATGGCAGCTTTGGGGTTTTGCATTACCAGGGCTATTTTTTTGCCCCTGATCAAGCGTAGCTCTTTTTCTGTTTTTGCAGTAAGTTCCTGATCGTCAAAAAGAATAGACCCTGAAACGATTTTCGCCGGAGATTCCAGCCGGATGAGACATTTTGAAAAAACAGTTTTGCCGGAACCTGATTCTCCCACAATACCCAGTATTTCTCCACAATTCAAAGATAGACTTATATCCTGCAAGACCATCGAAGCATCCGATGCGCCTGGAAAAGTTACGGCCAGATCTTTTACAACAAGAAGGCTTTCGCCAGTTAATATTTTATTTTTCACAAAGCCCTTAATCAGTCTGTTTCCGGTTTATTTCCCGTGTCATCAGATATTTTTCCGCAGGATGAATCCGGTAATTTTCAACACAATCATAAACTGCGCTGACCATAAATTTGTGAAACAGAACTATAACAGGGGAATCTTCATATATAATTTTCTGGATTCTGTTGTAAATTTTTTTCCGGTTCTCAAAATCAAAGGTATTTTTTCCTTTTTTTGCCAGTTTATCCAGCTCCGGATTTTTATAACCCATAAAATTTGATGCCTGACCCGAGGTGAAAACCTGGGAGATAAAATAATCAGGATCACCCTGGAGAGCCGTATTCCACATCTGCAGGTTAAGATGAACATATCCTTTTTGCATGGCCCTGTTAATGGGGGACCCCTTTTTGGTGATTTTCAGATTCAATGCGATTCCAACTCTGGCCAGTTGCTCTCGAACCAGCTCAAGGGTCGGTTTTAATGATGCACGTCCTTCGTATGTCCATGCATTAAGAATCAGGGGACGGCCTTTGATCTCAAGGATGCCGTCCTTGTTTTTGTCAACTGCGCCCGCCTCAGCCAGAAGTTTTGATGCCAGGGCAGGATCATAAGGATAAGGTTTTAAATCTTTATTGCTCCAGGGAAGAATTTGGGGGAAAATCGATGCACCCACTTCTCCTCCTATCCCTGCAAGAACAGCCTCCACAATCTCATTCCGGTTAATCGCATAATTAACAGCCTTGCGGATAACAGGATCTGCAAGAAGACCGTCTGCAACCCTTACAAAGAAAAAACAGAGCCTGGTTGTAGGTCTGGTGACAATTTTTACCCCTTTCCTGGATTTAATCCGGCCTGCATCAGTTTCAGGGAAACTTGCCGATATATCCACCTGACCGGCTTCAAATGCCAGCATCCGTGTTGCCGGGTTCTTGATAATTTTAAGATGCGCCCCTGTAAGTTTCGGTTTTCCGCCCCAATATCCGTTAAATCCGGTGACAATAACCTGTTCATTGGGAATGACTTTTTTCAGCATAAACGGACCGGTTCCGTAAATATTTTTCCCCTTGCTCGCAGGGGAGATTATTCCGGTGCCCGGAGATGTTAAATTATATAAAAAAGCCGCATTGGGTCTGTTTGTTTCAAAAAGGATGGTATATTTATCAAGAACTGTGATTTTCTTAATATCGAGCAAACCATGCAGCCGTTTATTGAATACATGGCTGTTTTTATCTATTATTCTGTCAAAAGTCCATTTAACGGCAATTGCATCAAAAGAGCTGTTATCATGAAATCGCAGCCCTTTTTTTAATTTAATCTCCCAGGCCAGAGGGGTTGAATTTTTATATAACTCGACCAGCCACGGCGCCAGGTTTAAGTTAAAATCGAGAACAAAAAGGGTTTCCGTTACTCCCGCCTCACTGGTATACCATCCATTATAACCTTTTGCTGGATCAACAACTTTTACTGAAGGCCCAAAAGGGATGGCTATGACCAGTTTATTCGACAAATCCTGTGCATGGACGGACAAAGACGTAAATAAAATCGCCAAAAATAAAAATTTATACGCTACCACACAAAAGCGTGGAAATGGGAAGATTTTATCTTTTTGCATGGGCAATAAAAAATAATGGTTCAGTATTGTTCATCCGTTTTTTTTTCAAATAAGGATTTGTTTCAAAGCAGGATGTATCATACGATTTAATATCTTTGAAATGAGCGGCCTGCAAAAATGCGTCGGCATCTTTAAAATATATTCCTTCATAAAAAGGAAGGTATGTTTGAAAAGGCGCATAGCTTAAAAAAAAGCACACAGAAATCATATTATCATTTTTAAATATATTTTTCACCAGATTAAAAGCAAGATGGTGGATCCTTTTCCATGTATAGTTCATCCAGAATCCGTCTGATATTACAATGGTGCCCCCAGGTTTCAAGATTCTACTCCATTCTTTGACAGCCTTATACGGATCAGGGAGCGTCCACAAAAGATTTCTTGATACTACAACATCAAAAGTGTTGTCATTAAATTGCAGATCTTCCGCATCCTGGGTTTTAAAATCAATCGCAAGCTCATTCTTTTTTGCATTTTCTTTTGCCTGGGATATCATATTTTCGGAAAGATCAATTCCTGTTACACAAAAACCGAGCCATGCAAGATATACCGCAAACTGTCCCCGTCCGGTCCCTATGTCAATGGCATTCTTTCCTGGATTGCCCGAAACCAGATCTTTTAATACCGATTCCCAGCTTTCTGCTGTTTTAATCGATTTATCCTTATCAAAGCAATAGCTCCTGCTTCTCCAGTTCCAGTATTTTTTAATTGACGTTTTTATTTTTTCCATAAAGATTATAAGGGGTTGGTTTTAACCTCGGCCATTTTAGGATATGAGCTGCCCAAGATAAAACCAGGCCTGATTATATTTTTTCTAAAAATTAACAGTTAAAGTACTCAGCCAGAAACGTCCCGGCGCCCGATAATATTCATAATATTTTTCATCAAACAGATTTTCCACTCCAACGGAAAATGCCACATGTTCAGCCGGCCTGAATGTAACCTTGGCGTCTACAATATCATAGTCATCGTCCCCCTTGTATGTATCATCAGCATATGAATTTTTATCATCATCAAACCTGTTGTCACAATATCTGTAACTCATGCTTGCATCCAGATATTCACCAAAATATCCAAACCACAGGTTCCAGATATTTTCCGGAGTTTCATCTACTTGCCATCCTTTTTTGGAAGGATCATCGGTTTTTGTATATTTAGACCAGTTATGTGTATAAAATATTCCCGCTTTCATACGGCAAGGTAACAAAGCCTCAACAGCAGTCTCAATCCCGTTTACTTCAGCCTCTTCTGCATTAATCCGTTGTTTTTCTATTATTTCAGTTCCATTAGCAAGGGTATATGTTGTTTTTTTATTTATTATCAGGTCTTTGAAATCATTTTCAAAATATGTTGCTTTGACTTTGATCCGTTTTTCCCACAATTCCCATTCAGTGCCGATTTCCCAGGTTTTATTGGTGGTGGGATCAAGGCTCGGGTTTGGTTTGGCCATTGATATTGACCCAGCACTTTCCCAGTAATAGCTTGCTGTTCTGTAGTAAAGAGAAGGGGCTGTAAATGCCTCTCCATAAGAAGCCCTTATACTGCCGTTTTCCATGATCCGGTATACCAGCGATAATTTGGGACTGAACTTTCCATCGTCAACATCAGGATGTTTGATGTGTTCTCCATTTATGTTGGAATATTTTGCATTATCACCCCACCAGTGATCATACCGTCCGCCAGCATAGGCGGTCAAATAATCGACAGGGGAATATTCCATTTGGATGAAAGTTCCCATGGTGCGGTTTCTTCCTGTTGTTTCTTCACGGATAGATGTAGTGCTGTTTTCATTATAACAGTCAGAAAGATTTTTGTCCTTTACATCAGCCTTTTCCTGAATACCCTGAACACCTGCTGTAATCAGATATTTATCATCAAAAAAATGAAATGTCGCTGCAATATCCGCCTGTGCCAGATAATTATCTTCTATTTTGTACCTGCTTTTGCTGACATAATGGGTGGAGCTTTCTTTATCATTGAAACCTAAAACAGCGACAATATCAACAAGACCAGGTACAGAATGGTTGAAATTGATGGTATGTGCAATCGATTTTTTTCTCTTGTCATCCGATGTAAAAAGAAACGGGTTTAAGGAATAGTTATAAGTGTTTCCTGCATCCTGAATATATACATCACCTTCATTTATAGTGGTCCCTGATGAATCTTTGAGATAACTTTTGCCATCTTCCCAGCCGTATTCAAATTCGCTGATGTTCAGACTGTACCATAGCCTGGTATCAGGGCTGAAATCATATCCTGTTTTTGAAAACAGGCAGTAATCTTCATACCAGTTGTCCCCTTGATCACCGATTTCGAAACGGCTTTTACCGCTTTGCGGGTCCAGATCCTTGCTCCAGCCTGTAGCAACCGGTATGTCGGAATCAAGGGGGCCTGTAACGGGAGTGGTTAAGCTTTTATAAGACGGAGTTGTAGTATATCCATCTGAAGTACGGGATTTGAAACTGAATGAGTAAAAAAAACGATTCCCAAGAACATTGTTTGCCCACCTGAATTTTGCATCCTCTTTGCTGTTTCTAAAAGGCCGGTCTGCAATCCTCATGCTGTAAAACCTGCTATTCCCGTCACCATAGGAAGCGGAAGCCTTTATTTCCAGCTCTTCAGGCACTGTTGTTATATAATTAATTACAGCAGTTTGTGCCAGGGTACCGTAAAGTGCGGAAAAAGGACCCCTTGCCACATCAATTCTTTCCACATCCGCCATGGGAATAGCACCTGTATGGTAATAGTATCCATAATCATACCAGCTCAGCCCGTCCACCATAACAAGAGCCCTGTGCCCCCTGAATACAGGGCGGGCCCAGTAATCGGCAAGTCCCCTGTACTGTCTTGGCCATACTCCTTCAGTTCTGGCAAGAGGTTTAAATGGATGTTCTGAAATAAAAGCGTCAATCTCATCTTCGGTGATAATAGAGACACTTGCCGGCGAATCTAAAGATGCCTTTGGTGTTTTTGTTGCAATTACAGTTATAGATTCGAGTGAATGCCATTCCCCCGGGTCTTTATCACCAGCAAATGAATCTGTTGTTAATAAAAAAACTGCAACGATTGTCAAAGCGAATATTTTATAAATTATTGTTTTAAAATTCATACACTTACCTCATTTTATTGTAATTTCTCACTAATTTTCACTAACATCCAGGCCCTGACAGGCACAACAAAATATGAAAATGAGATACCGTTTAATGAACATTTTATAAATTAGCAGAATTCCTTAATTCATAATTTACCATTCATATTTCATCAT
>JAUVKE010000419.1 GCA_030592105.1 Desulfobacteraceae bacterium | reverse complement strand
GAACTTTAATCTGGGATGAAACAACATTGGACATAATTTGGGTTCCGTTATACACAACAGATGCGGCAGTTTCATCACATGATGTTTCAATACCAAGTATTAACACAAAAATCACCTGACCCATTCAAACTGTTCTTCACCAGACTTTCTCTCGGCAACTTCACCAATTAAAAAAGCCTTTTCCTGTATAGCCGCCAATCTGTCCATAACATCCTGGGCTATACTGTCAGGGACAGCAGCAACCATCCCTATCCCATTATTAAAAGTACGCATCATTTCCATCTCAGAAACATTTCCGGCTTTCTGCAAAAAGGTAAAAACAGGAAGTGTCTCCCAGGAATTCTTGTATACCATGGCTTTACATGTCTTGGGAAGTATCCGGGTAATATTATCAGGTATCCCCCCTCCGGTTATATGAGCAAAACCGTGTATTGGTAAATTTTTGGATATACCCTGAAGAACATCTGAATAAATTTTTGTTGGCGTTAAAAGCTCTTCTCCGAGTGTTTTTTCAAATTCAGGTATAAAGTCATCAATCTTTAATTTAAGATTATCAAAACAGATACTTCGCACAAGGGAATATCCATTACTATGGAGCCCGCTGGATGCAATTCCTATGAGCTTGTGACCAACACCTATTTCAGAACCGTCAATGATTTTACTGTTATCGACTATGCCAACGGAAAATCCAGCAAGATCATATTCATCTTTTTTGTACATTCCCGGCATTTCCGCTGTTTCGCCCCCCAAAAGAGCGCATTTTGCCTTTTTGCACCCATTTGCAATCCCTTTTATTATATTTGTTACTGCTGTTATCTTTAGCTTACCAGTTGAAAGATAATCGAGAAAAAAGAGCGGTTTTGCCCCCTGAACAATAATATCATTAACACACATGGCAACAAGATCTATGCCGATTGTGTCGTGTTTATTCATCATAAAAGCGATTTTAAGTTTGGTCCCCACGCCGTCTGTTGAGCTGACCAGAACAGGCTTTTCAATCTGAGAAAGATTAGGTGAAAAAAGTCCGCCAAACCCGCCTATCTCTCCCATAACTCCAGGTATGATCGTCTTTTTTGCAATCTTTTTAATGGAATCAACAATTTTATTAGCCTTGTCAATGTCAACCCCTGCATCTGCGTAGGTTAAAGGCTTTACCATATTTTCTCCTGAAAAAACATCAGCTATAGACCGTCACATAAATAATTTCAGCAATACGCTGAGACCTGACCCTATGAAATTTATTATCTGAATATCTATATAGATAATTTCGATCTTATTTTTAACATATTTGATAAACCATAACACTTTTAGGTTTAGTATGATATGAACTTTTCAAAAATTCCCTTTAAAAAGCTATAAACGTATGTTTTTAATATATTTTTTTTTATATTTAATTATTCTTTTTACAGAGGCCTCCATTTTTTTTCTTCCCAGCATCTTTACATGGTTTAAAATTTCAGCAAAGGCCTTTTCAATATCAGCACTCTTATGACAGATAAGAGCGATATCAATATCTGATGCGATTATCTGCCTTATAACCGTTTTTATATCATGGTGCTTTTTTATGGCACCCATGTCAAGATCATCTGTAATGACTATTCCTTCAAATTTCATTTCATCACGCAAAATCTTCCGCACAAAACAGGGTGAAAGACTGGCAGGCCATTGAGAATCAATTTGCCTGTATAACACATGGGAAAGCATAATTCCACCAACATCACGGGCTATTGCAGCTTTAAAAGGGAGAAGATCGACCTCGGCAAGGTTGGCCATTGTTATATCGAGAAAAGGGATATCAAGATGGGAATCGAGGGTTGTTTTTCCTATTCCGGGAAAATGTTTTGCAACCGCCATTATCCCCTTTTTTTGTAAATGCTCAATCACCTTTAAGCCTAGTCCTGATACCCTGGCAGAATCATGGCCAAATGACCTTTCTGCCATAATGCTTCCTTTGCAGGCTATATCCAAAACAGGCGCCATATTCATATTAACGCCTATTTGACCCAGCTCAACACCTGTTATTTCCGCAAAATATTCAGCATCTTTTTCCCCTTTCATGGCTGGATTTCCAGGAAACTGGGTAAAGGGTTTTTTTAACCTGGAGACTTCACCACCTTCCTGATCAATTGCCACAAATAAAGGGGGCTGGCCGCAGGAATATGCATATTTCTGCAACGATTTGCAAAGAGCTTTTACCTGGTCCGGCGAAGTGATATTCCGGGAAAAAAGAATAATTCCCCCGACTAAGACTGTATCCACAAGATGGATCAGATCATCGTTAAGTTCGGTACCATCAAATCCAACCATCAGGCGCTGACCCGCCAGTTGTTCCTCTGTAAATTCTGCAATATTCATATTTTTGTAGTATAAATCGACATATAGATTATCAGACAATTACCTGATTTTAAAATTTGGCACAAGGCCGGAGGGAGGAAGGCGTATTGTAATACTCCGACGACCGATAACGCAGTGAAATTATTTATGTGAAAATCTATATCTCCCTGCAAATAAGAATAAACAGCTATGCCGCTTT
>JAUVKE010000066.1 GCA_030592105.1 Desulfobacteraceae bacterium | reverse complement strand
TTTAAAGTTAAGCGGCATAAAATATAGATTTATGGCCGATTATTATGTGGCTATTTCCCATAAGATAAAGGATGTTCTCACAGCTGACGGGATTAACCCTGCCCGGGTTTTTGTTGCCCATAGTGGTGTTGACCTTAACAGATTTGAAAACACAGACTGCGGCCATCTTATATCTGAATTTGATGTCAGAAAAAATGAAAAAATTGTGATAAATGTGGCACATCTTGCAGAGCATAAGGGACAGAGATATTTTATACAGGCGATGCTGCCTGTAATCGACAAAATTCCTGATGCCCGTTTTTTCATTATCGGGGGAGGGGAGTTACTTGATGAGTTCAAGTCCATGGCAGATTCTTTGGGATTGAACAGAAAACTTATTTTTACGGGATTCAGGGCAGATGTGGGTGCTTTTTACAAGCTGTCTGACCTTTTTGTCATGAGTAGTACGGAAGAAGGCCTTGGTACGGCAGTTTTGGATGCTCTTGCCCTTGGTAAACCCGTTGTCGCCACCATGGCGGGGGGAATCCCCGAAGCAATAAAAAATGGTGTAACAGGAAAGCTTGTTCCCACAAGAGACCCCCGGGCTCTTGCCGATGGAATTGTTGATATCCTTATAAACTCAGGGGAGGGATATAAAATGGCTGAACAAGGGAAGAACCTGGTTAAAGAAAAATTTTCCATTGATGCGATGGTTAGTAAAAATATTGAAGTTTACCGCCGTATCCTTTCCAAGAGGGGAGCCGGCATATGAAAAAGATAATCGGTTTAGTTCATACACGTTTTTCCCCCCATGGGGGAGTTGAAAATTATATTAACAAGCTGGTCCCCTCTCTTATTTTAAGGGGCTGGAAAATACATTATTTAACATCCATGATCAATCAGGATGTCCCTTCTGAAATGACGGTTCACAAGATTCCGGTTATAAGGGGCTTTTCAACGGCACGGATGCTTTCTTTTGCTTATGGTGCCAGAAAAAAGGCCATGAAACTTGATTTGCCCCTTATCATGGGATTCGGGCGTACTATTTATCAGGATATTTACAGGGACGGGAGCGGTTGCTTTTTGGATTATGAAAAAAATGCACAAAAGAATTTTAACAGGCTGTATCGAAAAACTTATCTCCACCTGGAAAAAAAGCGCTTTTCAGATCCACGTTTGAAAAAAATAATAACAGTTTCCAATATGGTAAAAGAACAGATAATAGCTCGTTACAGAGTCCCTGATGACAAAATACAGGTGGTCTACAGCGGGGTTAATGCGGGGCAGTTAAATCCTGATCTGAAAAAGCAAAAAGATCATTTTAAAAAAGAATTAAATATAAATAAAGATGATTTAACCATTCTTTTTATAGGAAACGGGTTTAAGCGAAAGGGGCTTGATTATTTGATTGATGCCATCGGTCATATTAAGGATGAAATACCGGTTAGAGTCCTTGTGGCAGGAAATGATAAAAAAACCGGGTCTTTCAAAAAAAGAGCCGCTGCTGCTGGGTGTGCTGAAAAATTCCGTTTTTTAGGGTATCAAAATAACGTGGGGTCTTTATACGGAGCCTCTGATCTTTTTGTACTCCCCTCTCTTTTTGACCCCATTGCAAATGTTGTGCTGGAGTCTCTTTATACGGGAACCCCCGTTGTTACAGGAGATCAGGTGGGAGGGGGGGAGCTTGTTGAAAATGGAATAAACGGTTTTGTTTTGCATGATTATAATCCGGATACACTATCCAGAGCAATTTTAAGCTTTTATCACTCTAAAGAAAAAGATAAAATGAAAAAGAGTGCCCATGGGGCAGCGGCTCCGTATAGATGGGATTTGCACATGGATTTACTGGAAAATATTTTTTTTGAAATTATTATGGCATCGTAAAAATTTCAAAAGGATGAGTTTATTTGTTGAAAATGGGAGAGCATCTATAATAGGTATTTTTTGAAATCTATTGTTTTTTTTTGGTGGGTCGTCGGGGAATCGAACCCCGAACCTACTGATTAAGAGTCAGTTGCTCTGCCTGATTGAGCTAACGACCCCAAAAAAAATAAAACCATACTCTTTTTTTTTGTAGAATGTCAATTTTTTTCAAACTACAGGTTGGTTTTTTAATATATATATTTTTTGGCCCGAGGAAGGCGTATTGTAATATGCCGATCACCGATAACGGAGTGAAACTATTTATGGGCACCCTTATGTGAACATCTATACATCCTTCATTTTCAAGTCTCTTCATATATTCGTATCTATTTCCCCAGGCAAGACTGTAACTTTTCAATATAGTTGATATAAAAAAATGCTAAAGATCTGAAGCATTTTAGACGATATTAATTGCATGCCTTCCCCAAGATCAAAATCACAAAATAAAACTTGTTTAAGAATTTAACGCAGTTAATTCAATCTGTTAAACAGGTTTTGAAAGTAGAAAAAACAGCATGTTTAAATTTTATTCTTTAATATGGATATGTAAAGGAGGAGAAAATGCGTTTAAAATCCTTAATTCTTGTTATTATGGCAACATTATTTTTTCAAGTTTCAGCATATTCAGCGACTGAATCAATAATGCCCCAGCAGCCTGTCCAGCCGAAAAAACCAGTAGTTGATACCAGCGGTTTTAAATATAAGCATGCAGCAGTAACCATGTTTCACTACAATCAGGGAAAAGATGAATACTGGATTTTTGAGCCAAATAGTCCAAAGCCTGATAAGGCGCCTGTTATAGTATTTAATCATGGGTGGTCGGCCATGAGCCCTAATAGTTACGGCGCATGGATTGATCATCTTGTAAAGCGAAGAAATATCGTAATTTTTCCCCGTTATCAGGGGGGACTGGTAACACCACCGAAAAATTTTACCCGTAATGCAATTCAGGCAGTTAAAAATGCAATTTTTACTCTTCAGACAAAAAGAGGACATGTAAGGCCTGATCTGTCCAGGCTGGCTGTCGTGGGGCATTCTGCCGGAGGTATTATTTCTGCTAATATGGCAGCCATTGCAGATAAAGAGGGGATTCCGGTCCCCCGTGCTGTAATGTGCGTTTTGCCTGGAATAACCTGGGAAACAAAAAGCCATATGAATATACCTCTGGAAAATTTGCGGGGAATTTCCAATGATACTTTACTCCTTACGATTGCAGGGGATAAGGATGGGGTGGTTAAAGATACTGATGCTAAAAAAATTTTCAGAGAAAGTACAAACGTACCATTGCACAATAAAAATTATATCTTACTTAAGTCTGACGAACATGGGGTTCCCCCTTTGATAGCTGATCATTTTACAGCATCATCACCCGCTTCAGAATACAACAGCCTATCGAAAAAAAATGGTAAAATTAAAGTAATCAGGAATATTAACAAATTTCAAAAACCAGATTCCAAAGAAAATGTTGAAACAACCAGAAAGCACAGGAGCCTTAAGGAAAGAAGAACAATTGATGCTTTAGATTATTATGGCCTATGGAAACTTTTCGATGGTTTGACTGATGCTGCATTTTTTAACCGAAACCGTGATTATGGATTGGGCAATACTGATAAACAACGATTCATGGGTTCCTGGAGCGATGGTACACCTGTTAAAGAGATGGTTGTGAGCGACATTCCATAATAGATAAAAAGATAGACTTTCATATAAATAATTTCACTACGTTATCGGTCGCTGGAGTATTAGACCTCGGGCGGTTTAAATTGTGTTTTTTCGGCAAGCTATTAGCATCAATAGCAAGGCGTGAAGGCTCATGATAGTAGCTCTATTGCGAGACTGAACAATGAACTGTTGATGCTCAGGGCCATTGAAAGCGTAATTTTTGGCCGTTTGAGGTATATAATACTCCTTTTTACCGTATTTTGTTTCCTGCAATTTTTTAACCGGACACTGCTGGTTCAGCTTATTAAAAACAGCTGAACAGTTTTAACCTTTTTCCCGTCATTTCCGCCTGGTTCTTACCATATCTCCAGTAAAAATATTTTTTTATTAAAAATCTCTTGGCTATGCCAGCCATGGCATTCCAGTTGCGTTGTATCGTAGAAGTGTTCATGGATTATGCCAAATATCCGGAGCGGGTTTTTTTACATTGACATCCTTAATAGTAGCCGTTAGCCTATTAAATGGTTTAAAATATTTGAATTGAAGGTACTTGCATACTTTACATGAAAAATTTTTTTAATTATATTGTTTGATTTTAATATAGAAAATCTATACTTCATATCAAACTGATATTGGAGGGTTTGTTTAAGAATGATGATTCAATTGACAAAAGAACAGGAAAGAATACGCCAGGAAATAAGGAAATTTGCTGAAGAAAAAATTGCGCCCATTGCAGGTGAAATTGATAAAACAGGGGAGTATTCCCCAGAATTGCTGGAGCTTTTTGCTGGGCATGATCTTCTTAAGCTGAAACTTCCGGAAAAATATGGAGGGCTTGAAGAAGAACCGACAACCTATTATTTGATAATCGAAGAGATTGCCAGGGTTTGCGCTTCATCAGCCATGTTTGTGGCAGTTCATGGATCATGCATGACTTCTATTCGGGTCGGCGGGGATGATCAGTTGAGGGATAGGATATTCGGAAAACTTGGACGAGAAAACCTGTTGATGGGATGGGCATTAACAGAGCCAAACGCAGGTTCTGACGTGGCTTCCATGGAGACAAAGGCCGTTTTGGATGGAGATCATTATGTTATAAATGGTTCAAAATGTTTTATTTCAGGTGGTGCAGGGGGTGAACCTGCTGATATATATACGACATTTGTTAAAACTGGTAATGCAGAGGGGAAAAAAAATATTTCCGGATTTGTTGTGGAAAAGGATACTCCAGGGTTTTGTATTGGTAAAATAGAGAATAAATTGGGGCTGCATGGCTCCCAGGCAGTTGAACTTATATTTAAAGACGCCAGGGTTCCCAAAGAAAATCTCATGGGTAAAGAGGGGGATGGATGGCAGATTCTCATGGAATCCATAAAGGAAACCAGGCTGGGTATAGGTGCAATGGCACTTGGACTTGCCCAGGGTGCGTTGGACCAGGCAATAAATTATGCAAAACAAAGGGTTCAGTTTGGCAGACCAATATCTGAATTTCAAGGGATTCAATTCATGCTTGCCGATATGAAAATGCAGGTTGAAGCATCCAGAGCCATGGTATATCAGGCAGCTTCCATGTTAGAGCGTGGTGTAAAGAATATTCTTCCTTATGCTTCCATGGCTAAGTGCTTTGCATCTGATGCTGCAATGAAAGTTACCACTGATGCGGTACAGATTCTTGGCGGTTCCGGTTATATGCAGGATTATCCTGTGGAACGTATGATGAGAGATGCAAAAGCGACTCAAATAATGGAGGGAACCAATCAAATTCAAAGATTGATTATTGCTAAATCCATACTTTAGATGTATGCGGAGGTATTTTAATGGAGTATAATGACATAATATTAGAACAGGATAACAGAGTTGCCACCATAGTGTTAAACAGGCCGGAGAGCCATAATGCGCTTGGGGGTACCATGAGAGAGGAAATAATTGATGCTATCCAGAAAATAAAATTTGATAGCAAAATTCGCGTACTGATTATAACAGGAGCAGGGAGATCATTTTGCGCTGGTGGAAATATCAAGGAGATGGAAAAAAACAGTCTTAATATAAGTCTCCTTGAAAGAAGAGATTTTATGCGGAATAATGCTCACAGAATAACTTTAGAAATAAGAGAGCTTGAAAAACCCGTAATTGCATGTGTAAATGGTGCGGCTATTGGTGCAGGATGCAGTATAGCTCTTGCCTGCGACATGAGGGTTGCTTCAGAAAAGGCTAAGTTCGGGGTTACTTTTGCAAAGATGGGGCTTGTTTCAGATTATGGGGGGCTTTATTTTCTTCCAAGGCAGGTTGGTACGGCAAAGGCTATGGAACTTTTTTGTACCGGCGATATCTTTAATGGAAAAGAGGCAGAAACACTTGGTGTGGTAAACAGGGCTGTTCCCCCTGAAGATCTTAAGAGAGTTACCTACGAACTGGCATATAAAATTTCAAACAAGGCTCCTGTCTCTTTGGCTATGATAAAGGAGATCATGTATAAAGGGCTTAATCTTGATTTAAGAACTGAGCTTGATCTTGAAGCAAATGCCCAGTCCATCTGTCTCAAATCAGAGGATCACAGGGAAGGGGTTCGGGCATTTTTAGAAAACAGATCTCCTGATTTTAAAGGAGCATAATTTGTAACTATGGATTGTCACATAATAACCCCATTTAAAAAAAATGGCAAAATTGGCACAAGGCCAGAGGGGAAAGGCGTATAATATACCTCCAAGCACCGATAACAGAGTGAAATTATTTATGTGGCGGTCTATATAGAGGAGCTGTATGTATAAAGAAGATATTCTGGAAGAGGCAAAATCGTGTGAAAAGGAATGGGAAAAAAAATCTAAAAAGATATACGAAAAAAAAATGGGTGTAAATCTGTCAGGTTTTAAAACAAATTCAAATATTCCGATTAAATATGTTTACGGTCCCCAGGATGTTAATGAACAATCTGAAAATTTTGGAATGCCGGGGGTTTATCCCTATACCCGGGGGCTTTATCCACTTACCTATCAATATACGCCATGGATGACCCAGTTTCTTCATGGTTATGGTCTGCCTGATCATACCCGTGAAAGAATCGAAAAACTGCTTAAAGAGGGGATGGCTGCTGGTAAGGGAGTTTTGGCATTTAATGTTGAATGTGATCTGGCAACAGCACATGGTTATGACCCTGACAGTAATCTGGTAAAAGGAGCAGTGGGTGTTTCCGGAGTTACAGTCTCCAAAATGGAGGACCTTGAGATCCTGTTTAATGGTTTTGATCTCACTAAAACAAGGGTTGTTCTCACCACAAAAGGGATAAATGATCTGGCCATTCTTGGAATGTATATTGTGTACGGGAAAAAAAGAGGGTATGAGCCTGATATGCTCATGGGCCAGAGTCAGAACAGAGTAAAAAATAGTTTTATCACATCAAACGTAAGGGGTTTTCTTCCTCAAAATCAGCTGAAGCTTCAGGTGGAATTGATCAAATATGCAACAGTTAATATGCCTAACTGGAACCATACTAATCTTTGCGGGTATAATTTAAGAGAAACCGGTATAACAGCCGTACAGGAGGTTGCTTTTACCCTGGCCGAGGCAATAGAACTGATAGACGAGGGGATAAAGGCCGGTCTTGATCCTGACGATTTTGTTTCCAGATTCAGTACTCAGCTTGCAATCGGAATGGATTTTTTTGAAGAAGTGGTAAAATTCAGAGCTTTTAGAAAAATATGGGCAAAGGTCATGAAGGAGAGGTTTAATTGTAAAAAAGAAAAATCATTCATGCTTCGGGTTCACGCCCATACTGCAGGATCATCTCTGACTGCCCAGCAGCCGTTAAATAATGTTATACGTACAACCCTGGAGGCTTTAAGCGCCGCTTTAGGCGGGGTCCAGTCGATGCATACCTCTTCCTACGATGAAGCAATCAATCTCCCTTCGGAAGAAGCGGTTACAACGGCTTTGAGGGTTAATCAGATATTGCAGCATGAATCCGGAATTACCCGTGTTAGTGATCCCCTGGGGGGCTCATATTTTATAGAGAGCCTGACAAGCCAAATGGAAGAGGAAATTTTAAAAATAATAAATGAAATAGAAGAAAGAGGAGGATTTACTAAATGCATGGTAACGGGTTGGTTTAAAGAACAGATGGAGACTGAATCGTATACCTGGAGAGAAAAGGTCCGTAAGGGTGAGATCACAATTGTTGGTCTTAACAAGTATAAAAAAGAAGAAGAATTTGATGTTCCTGTTTTTACTCTGGAGCAGGAAAAAACAGAAAAAATTGCCATTGAAAGAATTAAAAAATGGAAACAGAACAGGAATAATTCCGCAGTCGAGTCTGCTTTATCAAAAGTAAAGGAACGTGCAAAGGAGTTTGAAACCATTGAACAGGCTGGTATACTCATGCCGGCAGTGCTTGAAGCCATGGAAGCAAAATGTACCATAGGTGAAGTTACTGAAGCTTTGTTTGAAACATTGGGTACTGTATATCCGTGAAGGAGAAATTTTTATGAATAAATCTAAAGTGTTGATGACCCGTTCCCATCTGGAGGCCCATGACAGGGGCGTGAAGTATATACTAAGAAAGTTGGTTGAAGGAGGGTTTGAAGTCGTTTACACTCCTTTTAGAGAAATAAAAGAAATATATGAAATTGCAATGGAAGAAGATGTTGATATAATTGGGCTTAGTTGCTCTGCAACAAATTCTTTATATATAGTATCTGCCCTAATGGAAATATTTGAAAAAAAACAGGAAAATTTCCCTGTTATCGTAGGGGGGGTTGTCCCAAACCTGGATGTCCCCAAGCTTAAAGAGATGGGGATAAAAGCAGTATTCGGTCCTGGTTCTGACCCGGATGAAATCGTTGGGTTTTTCAACGATGTCATGGGCCAATCCATCAGAAAATGATCTCCTATGCTCCTCTTTTGGTGAGTATTGAGAAGAAAGATACAGTCTGTTTTTCTTGATACTCACAACGCAACACTCAGCATTAAAAAACCAACCCCAAGAATATCTGAATATCCCTTTTTCATCAATTTAATTTTAAAGGTCATTATGCAATGTGGCGCATATGTTGCATAAATAGTTTTCTGGTGGAGTTTTGAACTAATCATAAGCCGGGAAAAAAATATGTTAACTGATTTAGCTGATGAGCTTAAAAAAGGGTTGTCATATTATCATAATGCCCAATTTGATTGTGCAAAGGAAATATGTAGAAAAATTCTTTCTATAAATCAGGATCACTCTGAATCGTTACATTTGCTTGGGATGGTTGAATTGCAGTTAGGGCATTTTGATATTGCAATTGATTTGCTTAATAAAGCGGTAAAACTGTTTCCGGAACAGCCATCATACTTAAATGCTCTTGGAAGGGCGTACAGAAAAGCATCTGCCTGGAAAGATGCTGTTTTTTATTATGAACAGGCTATTAAATTAAATCCACTTTCTGTGGAAACATATATGGAGCTTGGAGATATCTTTTTTGAACAGAAACTTTTTAAAAAAGCGGCAGGTTTCTATGAATCGGCAGTGAGGTTGAAACCGGATTCTCTGGAATTGTATGATAATCTCGGGCGAACTTATGTGGAAGTAGATGATAAGCAAAAGGCGATAAAATGCTATGAAAAAATTATTCAAATCAAATCTGATATTGTGGAAGCTTTTTTCTGCCTGGGACTTCTTAATTACGAAACCGGCAATATAAAAAAAGCTGTTGAATATTATGAAAAAACCATAAAAATTTCGCCGGAACATTATGGCGCATATAGCAGTCTTGGAAATATTTATCTCCTATCTGGAAACACAAAAAAAGCTGTGGAATATTTTGAAAAGGCAATAGATGCCAATCCCGATGAAGCAGGTTGCTACGGCGATTTGGCTGGTATTTATTTTGTAACTAATCAAATCGAAAAAGCAATAGAATGCTATAGAAAGGCATTGCGCATGGACCCGGAGAAGTATAATTACTGCAGAGGTCCGCTGCTTTTAGTTCTTCGTCAAAATTGTGCCTGGGAAGAATCTCAGAATGAAGCTGCTCTGATAGATCGATTGCAAAAAGAAAAAAATATTACCATGAATCCTTTTTGCGCCATAGCCATAAGTGATGATAACAGATTTAATTTTTTAGCTGCAAAATCATGGGCAGAAGGTATCTCTAAATCGGTATCAGGTTTTGTCAGTTCTGATACCTTTGAAACCCATATCTCCTTATCCGAAAAAAAAAAGAATGGAAAAATTGTTCTTGGTTACCTGTCAAGTGATTTTTATAATCATCCCACAGCCCATCTTCTTTTGAATTTGTTCAACCTTCATGACAGGAAAGAATTTAAGGTCATATGTTATTCCCATGGAATTGATGACCAGAGTCATTACAGAAAAAAAATAATGGATGATTCTGATGAGTTTGTAGATTTGAGATTTTTAGGGGTTTTGGAATCTGCAAAAAAAATCAATAAAGACGGCGTGGATATTCTTATAGATTTAAAGGGCTATACAATGGGTCACAGGATGGGAACATGCGCCTGCAGACCAGCTCCTGTCCAGGTAAGCTACCTGGGATTTCCAGGGACAACCGGATCTGATTTTATCGATTATATTATTACTGATAAAATAGTAACTCCTTT
>JAUVKE010000244.1 GCA_030592105.1 Desulfobacteraceae bacterium | reverse complement strand
TACTTGACCCGAAGCCTGTAATCTGGTTTAATAAAGTTCCTTGCAAAGATTGCGGCAAGTGTAAAGAGGTGTGCCCGGCTGATGCTATTCATTTTGACGACAAACATAGAATTGATCTAACAAAATGTCTCGGGATTAGCTGCAGCAAATGTGTTGAAGCATGTCCGGAGCATGCTATGGAGAAGATCGGATACGAAATTACTGCTGAAGATCTATGCACACAACTTGCAAAATATAAATTATTTTATGATGGCTCAGGCGGAGGCATAACACTTACCGGAGGAGATCCTCTGTTTGTGCCTGATTTTTCAGCCGAGGTTCTCAGGCTGTGTCAACAGGAGCGTATACATACAGCGATTCAAACAGCTTTACATTCAAGCTATGAAAATGCCTGGAAAGTAATCAGGCATTGCGACCTTCTTATGTGCGATATCAAGCATATGGATAGCGCAAAACATAAAGAAGGTACAGGGGTTCCCAATGAGTTGATTCATGAAAATCTTAAAAAGCTTAATAACGATTTCAAAAATGAAATTGTTGTTCGCATACCATTAATTCCAGGGTTTAATGATGATGATAAAAATATTGCTCAAACAGTAAAATTTCTTGGTCCGCTGCATCAGGTAACAGGAATTGATCTGTTGCCTTTTAATGCGTTTCCTGTAGCAAAATATGAGGCTCTTAGCCAGGATTGGCCATATGGCGTGATAGAAAGGCAGACAGAAGAACACTTGAACAGACTTCAAGAGACAATTAATTCTTTTGACAAAAGGTTTAATTGTACAATAGGTGGTCTCTGGTAATTATAAACCGGAAAGGTACAGGATTTTTTTATGAAGCGAATATGTGTTGTTGATGGTCAGGGAGGAGGCATCGGGAGTGCAGTTATAAAAGCCTTAAAGATTTTTTTCCGGGAGACTGTTGAAATAATAGCTCTAGGAACCAATGCAATCGCAACAGCACAGATGCTTAAAGCAAAAGCTAACCGTGGAGCATCAGGAGAAAACGCAATTGTCAGAACCGTTGCCGGGGCCGACATTATCATATGCCCGGTGGGAATTATTATGGCCCACGCCATGATGGGAGAAGTTACTCCGGAGATAGCCAAAGCTGTGGCTGCATGTAGTGGTAAAAAGCTGCTTTTGCCTCTTTCACAGGAGAATGTTGAAATAATCGGGGTCTCTTCTATTCCGCTTCCTCATTTAATAGATACATTAATACAGCATAATCTTAAAGACTTATGCAAAAAAAAGGCTGGCATCGAATAAATGGTGAAATAATATCATGGGCGAATAGTGAATATTTTTTTGTTTCAAACAACTATATTATTGGGAATGAAGCGGAAGCAAAACAAGGAATCAGCGCATATGCAAGAACGCCCCGCTATTTTTCTGTGGCAGGTGGCTTTTTAGACCGCTAAATTTATGATAATGATAACATATTATCAAGTGCAATTTTTGCATCTGATTTTATTTCTTCTGGAATATTTACCAGATTTACTTTTCCAATATTTTCAAGAGTCCACAATAAATTTTCAAGATTTATTTTTGCCATATTAGGACAGATTGAGCTGATCAGCGGTAGAATTTTTTTATCGGGGTGCAGTATCGCAAGTCTTTCAATCAGGTTAACTTCAGTTGCAATAATAATTTCACTTCCTGCTGCAGCTTCTTTGGCATAGTTGACAATAAAACTTGTAGAACCAACAGCATCGGCTATATTAACAACGTCCTGGGTGCATTCCGGATGAACAACAATTTTAGCATCAGGGAATGCTTTTCTTTTTTCTTCCATTTGCTCAACAGTAAATCGTGTATGTACAAGACAATAACCATTCCAAAGAATAACCTTTGCATCCTTAATCTCCTGCTCGGAATTGCCGCCAAGCGGTTTATCACGATCCCATAAAATCATTTCCCCAGGGGCAAGCCCCATCCTGTTTCCGGTATTTCTGCCCAGGTGTTCATCCGGAAAAAAGAAAATCTTCTCGCGTCTTTGGAAAGCCCACTTAAATGCTTTGTGTGCATTTGAAGAGGTACATATGATACCGTTATTTTTACCGCAGTGCGCTTTTATAGCCGCATCAGAATTCATGTATACCATTGGTGTTACAGAATCTTTGCCTGTAATATTAATAACCTGTTTCCAGGCATCTTCAACTAATACTGACTCTGCCATCTCTGACATCCAGCATCCTGCATCATCATCAGGAATCTGAACGGTCTGATTTTCTCCTGCAAGAATAGCGGCACTTTCAGCCATAAAATATACACCACAAAAAACAATATATTCAGCATCATTATCATAAGCAGCTTTTTGTGAAAGCTCGAAGGAATCTCCGCTACAGTCAGAGAGATCTACAATCTCTTTTCTCTGATAATGATGAGCGAGGATGATTATTTTTTTCCCTAACTCGTTTTTTAGCGTTTTAATTTTATCTATTAATTGATGATTATTACTATTCATAAAAATACCTTTTTAAAAAACTGATAATATCTATTCCGGAATCAGATAGAAATTGATAATTACCAACAGGTTTATGATACATTTTTCAACTTTATTATGTCACCGCAGATAATTTTACCACCATGAATCACTTTACCAAAAACACCTTCCCTTGGCATTATACAATCACCTGTCTGATGATAAATTTCACATTTATTATGACATTTTTTTCCTATTTGTGTGATTTCAATTTTGGCGGAATCTCCAAGTTCAGCAATAGTTCCAACAGGTACTGACTTCCAGTCAACGCCAAGTGTAGCAATGTTTTCAGCAAAATCTCCAAAAGATACATCAAGGCCATCTTCCTTAGCCTGATTAATCTTTTCTGCAGAAAGAAAACTTATCTGCCTGTGCCAGGTGCCTCCATGGGCATCCCCTTTTAATCCAAAATTTTCCAGTATTTCAGCTTCATTTACACATGTTTTTCGTGTTCCTTTTTTCTTGCTTAAAGCAATAGAAACGATTTTAATTTTTTGCTCATTATTCCGCATAACAGATCCTGTATTTTGAAAATATAATTATAACCAGTGGCTGAACGAAAACTGCTGGTTTTCTCAATTTCTGACTCTGTTGATTTATTGCGCCTGAAAAAAATACTAAAAAGTTAACTTCCGCAGAGGCTCAAAGATAGACGATCTCAGGCAAATGAATAGACAAAGGATACGTGTTTTGTTACCACTTTTTGAAATATAGGACTAAATCAACAGGGTCATATATAATATAAAGATATACAATGATACATCAAATAATGATATAAATAAATTTAGTTTTGATGAATTTTTCTTTAAAACCCAAATAATTTTTTGTTTTAAAATATCCGGCACAGCAAAATTTTTTTTATTTATTTGCCTGGGCAGATTCAGCTTCCAGCCCCTTTAATCCCTGGATAATGGCTCTGATATTTTTCTGACCATCATCAAGCCCAAGTGATTTTTCGTAGTTATCTATTGCCGTTGAAAGATCTTTTGTCTGGACAAAACAGTTGGCAAGGGAGTTTAATGCATTTATATCATTCGGCTTCAGTGTCAACGCACGTTTAAACCATTTCGCAGCATCAGTATAGTTCTGCTTTATCCCCATGCACCTGCCGATATTTTCTATTACCTCAAAACAATCGGAATCTGTTTTTAGGACAGCATTAAAATAAGAGACCGCCTCATCTGTATCACCCTGCTGAAAAGCAATTACGCCGAGGTTATTTAAAGCAGTTGTATTTTTCGGGTCATCAGAGATTATATGCTTAAAAATATTTATCGCCCCATGAATATCACCTGCCCCAAAGAGCTCTTCACCACGCTCCACGGAATATTCCCCTGGAGATAATGGACAATAATGTTTGTCTGGAATAAAACCACCTTTTGCTATCGAAGCAATATCATACGGTGTTCCATACTTTAGATCAGCCGGTATATCCCATTTTTGTTTGAATATTTCCCAGTTTTTATACAGGCTGTCCCGATAATCAATCTTTGCGCCCACAAAGGTACGGCTTCCAAAGTGGTGGACAAAACAATCCTGCGCAATCCAGGACTCAAAACCAGCCAAAGCCGCACGAAGAGAAAAATCATCGTCCTCAAAATTCCCCAGACCATACCGGCCGTCCAGTCCGCCGATTTTATCGATCACAGCCCGCTTGATCAACATGCAGAAACCGACCACCCTCCAGAAAGGCCTGGCCTGACTATCATGTTTTTTGGTAAATTCTTTAGCAAATTCATCTAATCCAGAAAGAGTAATTATATCATAACTGACTTTTTTAATTAGTTGAGGCCCGGAAACAGAATTAGAGACTGGTCCAACAATACC
>JAUVKE010000505.1 GCA_030592105.1 Desulfobacteraceae bacterium | reverse complement strand
CAAGAGCTAAACTCGAAGATCTGGTATCTCCTTTATTAGATAAGCTGATAAAACCATGCGAAACAGCAATTAAAGATTCTGGTTTATCGCGGGATGAAATCGATGAAGTTATTCTTGTTGGCGGCATGACGCGGATGCCGGCAGTACAGAAAAGAGTAAGCATGATATTCGGCAAAGAACCTCATAAGGGCGTTAATCCTGATGAAGTTGTGGCTCTTGGTGCAGCAATTCAGGGTGGAGTTTTAAAAGGGGATGTAAATGATGTCCTTTTACTTGATGTTACTCCTCTTTCTCTTGGTATTGAAACTCTTGGTGGTGTAATGACAAGGCTTATTGAAAAAAATACCACAATTCCTGCAAAAAAAAGTCAAACATTTTCTACTGCTGCAGATAATCAGCCGGCTGTTTCTATTCATGTTCTCCAGGGTGAACGAGAAATGGCTCCCAACAATAAAACTCTTGGCAGGTTTGAACTTGTCGGCATACCTCCTGCACCGCGTGGAATGCCTCAAATAGAGGTAACATTTGATATAGACGCCAATGGTATTGTGAATGTTTCGGCAAAGGATCAGGCAACTGGAAAAGAACAATCGATTCAGATAACAGCATCATCAGGCTTATCAGATGAGGAAATCAATACGCTTGTAAAAGATGCAGAACTGCATGCAGAAGAAGACAAAAAACAAAGAGAGCTTATACAGGCAAAAAATGATGCTGATTCGCTTATCTACTCTACTGAAAAATCATTAAAGGAACTGGGAGATAAGGTAGATGCTGAAACAAAAAGTAACGTGGACGGTATTATTCCGCGTTTGAAAAAAGCGATGGAAGGTGATGACACTGAAGAGATCAAGCGCATATCTGAAGAATTGTCACAAGCAGCTCATAAACTGGCCGAAGCCATGTACCAGAATGCAACGAAAAATGGTGCACAGCAGCAGGAAGGTGGTGCAGCAAATAATGCTCAGCCAGGCGCAGCATCGTCTCCTGATGATGATGTAGTTGATGCTGATTTTGAAGAGGTTAAAGACGACGATAAAAAATAGTAGACAATTGTAATTGTTCAGCTGTTTAAAAGATACTGATTGCATAGCTGAAGTGATGTATTAAACATCTGAACAATTACAAAAATAATTATATTTTTCCATGCGTAGCCAGATCTTCCAACCCGTCTAAATTAAGAATCTTTATATTTCTGCCTTCAACTTTAATCAGACCACTGTCATTCATTTTAGAAAAAATTCTGGACAGGGTTTCCGGTATTGTTCCGAGAATGCTTGCAAGCTGTCCCTTGGAGATACTCAGTTGAATTATGTTTTCTTTTGGTTGTTCTTTAGCCAAAAGTAAAAGGTATCCGGCAAGACGACCCGGGACTTCTTTTAATGAGAGATTCTCTACCTGCACTGTAAACTGTCGCAACCGCACAGACAAAACACTCAGCATGTCCAGAACAACCGGTATGTTTTCAGATATAAATTGAATAAACGCTTTTCTTGGAAAAAATACCAGGCTGCATTTTTCAAGGACCTGGGCATTTGCGGGAAATACGCCGCCGCTAAAAACCGGCACTTCACCAAAAGGCTCACCACTGCCAAAAATATGGAGAATCTGCTCTTTTCCTTCCATAGAAATCTTGTAAATCTTTACCCTTCCCTGGGCGACAATATAAAAACCATTACCTTCATCACCTTCTAAAAAAATCAACTCTCCTTTTTTAAAATTTTTTTTAACAGCTATTTCTTTAATTTTTTCAAGCTGGTTTTCTGGAAGCCCTTTAAAAAGAGGAATATTTGAAATAACAGATAAAAATTTTTCCATATTTGTTTTTCCTGTTGTAACAAAAATTACCT
>JAUVKE010000086.1 GCA_030592105.1 Desulfobacteraceae bacterium | reverse complement strand
GGCTATGGTTAAGATCTTCAATGTACTGTTTGATAAATGGTGCAGATTCAGTTAATAGCATTATGAATGGGCTCTTTCAAAATTATTAATATTTTTCAATGGCCGTGATTATACTCTCAAGCTTAAAATTTAGCTAATCATAAAAACTTGATCATCGAGTTCCAGTGAAGAATTAGGAATTACGACTCCGTAATTCCTAATTTCTAATTCTCAATTCTTAATTCTTAATTCTTAATTAAATATCCCTAGGGGAATGGAAAATATCTTTTCATATGCATTTTCTGTTTCGGCCGTTGTTTTCTCAACTCTTTTAGCCTGCCTGACAAAATTTCTTTTTGATCAGAGTCAAGAATTGCGACAAACTTTATCCAGTGTTCCAGTCTGTTTTTAACCACCTGAGCTTTCAACTCAGCAATTTGATTGATCATTTCAGCACATTCCGTTTCTGATGACCCTGAACCAGCCAGAACTTTTTCGCTTAAGCTTGATTGCAATTCTTCAAATTTTTTCCAGTTACCCGCAATTCTTTCCCTGTTTCCTTCGCACAGGGCATGGAGTTCATCCTTTTGGGCATCAGTAAGCTGAAGCGCTTCCATGACCTCCCGGGCATGGCTGCGAAACTTTCCCTTGCGCATCTCTTTTCCATGGGAGCCGTAGGCAAAGGCCTGGGCTGAGAAAAAAATAAAAACAACGATTCCAAACAAAAATAATGGGGTTCTTTTTTTCATTTTGCTCCTCCTTGAGTTAAATATTCATCAAAGCAACATGGTTTTTCCTATATTGCCAGAAAATTGATTCCTGTCTATATAGACCTCTTGTTGTTCGAAATGGTAACATTGTATATACATCAAGATAAAAATTTTGGGTGTGTTTTAAAAACCCCGTTGTAAAACAGCAATGACTTGAAATTTACCTTGAATGATCGAAATTTCGTTTCATCTGTTGGATTATGGGATGGAACCATGGGTGAGGCGGCAAAAAAGCTTTGATCCTGTTTGCCGCTGGAGATTGTGGAGACTGATTGTAATTTTAAATTTTTATATGGGGAGTTATGTATTCCCACTAAAAAAGCGTGGGAATACATAATAAAAATAGTAATGTTAGGGAGATGTCATGTAAGCTCTATTGAATATTTTTACGACGGCGAACTATAGCGGCTACAACTCCTGAAGCAAGGAACCAAAAAGCAGCGGGCAAGGGGACCGTTGCAATAGCCTTGGCCGAATAGTTAAAATCCTGCGAAAAATCACCATCGAATTTATCAAAGAAACCTGTTCTAAGATTAAAACGGAGGAGTTCCTCTGCAAATGAAGCATAACCAAGATCCGCAACCAGACCTTCATGATCAGACCCTATAACAAATTCAATTGTTCTCCTGTCAAAACCGATCTCAGAGCCAAGGCTTGCACCAAAAAGTAATAGATCATTTCTACCAAGTATGTCACCTGTTATCTCAATTCGCCCATCCGTAACAAAGGGATTGTCCAGATCAGAAATATCAATATCAGCTGTTACTAAAAAGTCAGGATTCCTCACCCTTTCACGATTTATTCCCCATGCCAACTCCGGGATGGTTGAAAAATCTGCACGCCGCTTCAGCCAGGGACCAAGCAAAGAGCCATCTTCTGTTTGCCATATTACGCCGTTTGTAATATTGTTGGCATAAAAATGTGCTCCAGCGTTATCCACTTGGTTCTCAACATACATAAAATTACCTGTGAAACGTGCATAACCAGGCGACATATCTTCAAGCAATGCAGCATGGGAGACAGCACCAAGAAACAAAAACAGACTAATTACCGCAAAAATTTTACTAATTTTCATCGCACCCACCTTGATTATTTATCATTAAACTAATTTTTTCCCTAAATAATTACTATCCTATATAAAATGGCCGTGAAGCCAGCCGATTGAGCTCATATTTTGCTGCGATATTACCTGTATATTATAAGTAAGGCTATAGCAAGAAATAGAAAATATCGCACCTTTTAAACAGATAAATTTAAATTCCACAGAGCAATTAAAATTGTTAATGGACAATTTATCATATTAAAAATCTTGATGGAAATAAAAAAATACATTTTAAAATACCAACAAAAAATTTATATTGTCAACAAATATTTAATAATTGCTTTTCAACTTTACCCATGCTAACTTTTTAAAGTTAATTGCCTCTGAACCACAGCATTATCCAAAATCATTAAACAAAAAATACATCTGCTACGTTGTTTTTTTGATAACAGGATTCAAAAAAAGCATTTCAGCAAATCACAATTTGAATCACCATAGCTGAAAAACTCTCTTAAGGATCAATCTTTAGCGTTACAATAACGGAATTTAAAAATGTACAAAGAATTTTATGGTCTATCTGACAAACCATTCAACATAGTTCCAAACCCTGCTTATTTTTATAAGAGCAAAAAGCATCAGGAAGCACTTACACATTTAGAATATGGCCTCATGGAGGGTGCCGGTTTCATACTCCTTACAGGTGAAATCGGCTCCGGTAAAACCACCCTAATAAGATACCTGCTCAATAATATTGAATCGAATATGAATACGGTGGTTATTTTCAACACCAACATTAACGCTGATCAATTAATCAGCCAGATACTTGCTGAGCTTGGAATAACTTCTAAAAAAGATAAATCTGGTAATCTGGACTTGCTGTATCAATATTTGATCAACGAATTTTCCAAAGGGAACAAAGTCCTTTTAATCATAGATGAAGCTCAAAACCTTGCGTATGAAGTTCTGGAAGAAATTCGCATGCTTTCCAATCTCCAGAGTGATGAGGATATTCTTCTGGTAATTATGCTTGTGGGACAACCTGATCTTATAAAAAAAATAAAATCCCCCAAACTGGCACAGCTGGCACAGCGTGTTAGTGTAAATTATCATCTTAACCCTTTGCCTGCGCAGGAAGTAAGGGAATATATCTCTTTCCGCTTAAAAAAAGCCGGAGGAAAACAAGACATATTTACGGCTAAAGCTATATCGATTATTTCCACGGCTTCCCAGGGTATACCAAGGGTTATAAACCAGCTGTGCGATACAGCAATGGTTTATGGCTATGGTGATGACCTTAAAATAATCGAAGCAGAAGTAATTGAACATGTGATTAGAGATAAAAAAGAAATACTATTCAATACTGAAAAAACAGTAAAATCAGAAGTGGTTAAAGAGAATCCATGGCCGGTAAAAGAGATTAGGGGAGGAGAAAATTTTACACAACTACTGGAAAAAATAGAAGAGACTCTCCATCAGATCAGATTAGAGTCAAATCTGACAACCAGCGACAATGAAAATTTCAGAAAACAAGTAATAAACATGCTGCAAAGTTTTATTCACTCAAAAAACAAATTTGAAGATATATTTCTGAAATTACACGCATCCATTGATAAAAAGTTAGATAAACCTACAGAAAAACAGAACCGAATATCGAGCAAAAAAAAGAAAGGTATTAAACAGTGGTTTGCAAGATAAAGCGGCGAAGCCGCAGTTGTCAGTTATCAGCACTTGAGGTTATTTCGGATATGGATGGCATAGGGGCAGAATCCATTTCTGCCCTTGTAGATGATGGGGCGGATATGGAATCCGCCCCTACTGATACCATATAACCAGCATGCCCTGTCGGGCACAACAAAATATAAAAATGAGATAGCGGTTAATGACATTTTATAAATTAGTAGAATTCCTTAATTCATCATTCATAATTCATCATTCATAATTCAAAATTCATCATTTTCTTATAAATAAAATTTAAAACCCCTGAAACTCGCTGCGCTCAGACAACCAGAGATTTTCAAATCCAGAGATTTTCAAATCCAGCATAGCTCAGTTCCGGTACCTAATAGCCGATGTTATAATAACCAAGCCCTATTGTTTTGTGCCGATTCAATACAAAACCTAAAAATTTTTCTTTGGGTATCAGATCAACAGCTTTTTTAACATCCTGAATCGAAGTTTTCCCTTCTTGCACCACCATGAGGATAGAATCCACCATGGGGGCAAAGGAAATCACATCGGCACTCCCTAAAACCGGTGGCATATCAAAAATAATATACCTGTCATCATAACGTCCCTTCATTTCCACTACCAGTTCCTTCATTTTATGGGAACCAAGGAGTTCAGCACTTTCAGCGATCGTTTTTTTCCCTGAAATAATTGTAAGCTTATCAATACCGGGCCAGATAATCAGATCTTTTAAAGATATATCCCTTTCAAAATAATCTGCCAGCCCCAGGTCGCTGGCAAGTCCCAGATACTTGCAGATACTTTGACGTTTTAAATCATTATCCACAAGAAGAACGGTCTGGTTTAATTCCTTTGCCATGGAAACAGCAAGATTAATCGAAGTAAGAGTTTTCCCATCTCCCGGGCAAGCGCTGGTAACCATTATGGTTTTCCAGTTGTTTGCACTTGTGAACTGCTGAACCCGGGCCCTTAAAACTTTATAAAAATCATTTTCCACAGCATCCGGGAAAAGGGAAATACATTTATTATCTGTGGCCTTTTCTATATCAAAGTTGATTAATTTTGATTCATCATACACAGGGGGTGACCAATCGGCAGCTTTAGTATCACCATGGGCAGATTGAGATTGTCCTGAATTTTTTTCTCTTGATGATTTTATTTTTTCACGCTCTTTTTTCGCCTTTTCAACGGCCTTTGCTAATTTCATTTAACCACCTATATTTTTCTCATGAGTTTGGCCCAGAATATATTAAGGTCCATGATAAAAAAATGAAAAAGAATAACTCCGACCACACATGACAGGAGAATACCTGATATTAACAGAAGCCGTTTTTTATTTTTTGATTCAATATCCCGTGCATTTGTAATTTCAGGAATTTCAGCAAGTACTGGAAATGATGTAGCAGAAAAAAGAGCCTCTGCCTTATGCACCGATTGATCGGAAAATTCGTGCAGCGATGCGGCTCCCACACCTGCACCTATCCCCAAAACAAGACCTATGAGTATTATTGCCACCCGATTCGGCTTAAAAGGTTTTTCAGGCACCATGGGAGGATCAATCAGAGTAAATCGTTCTCCTTTTTGTTCCTTTTCAAGCCCCTGGGCTACCCTTGCTTCCATAAGTTTTCCCATGAGATCTTCATATTTCAGCTTGGTATTAATCTGTTCTGAAAACAGGGACTTAAGCTGCTTTTCCACCCCTGGAGTCGCCTCAATACGTTTTCTATAGTTATCTTTTTTTTCTTCGAGCTCTTTAATATGCCTTTTTACAGAATTTACTTCTGCGTTTATTCCTGAAAGCTGGGACGCAAAAGTTATGTAAACAGGGTTATCTTCCCGTTCCCTGTTTTCAGATCCTCTCGATTTTTTAATACGCTCTTCTAATTCCGCAATTTCCGATTTAACCTTGATTACATCAGGATATTTCTCTGAAAAATTAATCTTGAGATTAACCAGGGCGAGTCTAAGTTGATCGAGGCGTATTTTATCCTGACTTTCAGATTCCGAAACTATGGCGAAAAGTTGGGTTTCAAGAGAGCTTTTCCGCTCCCTTAAAACTTTAAGCTGTTCACTTAATCTTTCTATATTCTGCTCAATATTATTTAAACTTTGCATATTTACCTGAAACAGTTCAGGAAGATTATTAATATTCTTTTCCTTAAATTCTGCGATTTCAGCATCTATTTTTGTAAGCCTGACCTTGACCAGAGACATCTCTTTTTCCAAAAAGATAGATGTTTCAGTTGTCTGGCGTTTCCTGACCTGAATATTTTCTGTTAAAAATAAAGTTGTAATAACATTGGCAACCTGCTGAATTTTTTCAGGAGAATCCTTACCTTCATAGGAAAGTGTAAAAGCGATTGTGGCCATAGATGGACGGCCTGTGCGGCGATCGGTTACTTCCACGCTAATTGGAGCAAGTGAAAGATCTTCCCGCATTTTTCCTACTATTTCATCGGTTGTCCACTTTTCTTTTTTATCCGCATACAGATTAAAACGGTTTATGATATCAAGGAGTCTGGAGGAACTCATGATCCTCTGGTTAATGGTCTGCAACCGCTGCTCGGCATAACTTGTAACCGTAGTTACCACATAATTAGCAGGAATATCCTGCTCTTCGATCAGGATTGTTGCGGTGGATTTATATACGGCTGGAAGGCTGAATGCCACTATCAGCGCAAAAATAAATATTAAAATGGCAGGAAGGAGTCCCGACCAGATTCTTCGTTTTAAAATATCAACATAATCAGATGGTGATAATAGAGTCTCTTCCATAAAATTTCTCCCAAACTCTTTAACGTGTTAATTTTAAAAATTTGTAACAATTTATGGCATCATTGGAATCACCACAGTAGGGGCGGATTCCATATCCGCCAAAAATTATATGGGCAAAAATAAGGGGGCGGAAATGGATTCTGCCCCTACACCAGCCATACCCAAATTGTGCCGCCTTTTTCTTGTTTTTTATGACAGGGTTTCAGGAGTAATGCCCTAACTGCTAATGGCTAACCGCCTTAGAACCATTTAAAACTAACACGCACAAAAAAAAGGTTTCTCTGTTTGTCAGTATGATCTTCATCATCCTCAACTCTGACAAAATTATAGGAACCCTCGATAGATAAATTTTTATTAAAATTATATTTTATTCCGGACCTGACACGCAAAGTACTCTCATCTTCTCCTGTTGAAGAATATTCACCCGGATCAGCTTTGTTAATATAATACCCGGTGGAGAGATTCCAGCTTAGTTCATAGGTAATCCTCTTGCTAAAATCAACAGCCAAAGATGTCCTGTCTGAAGCGCCGGAGCTGCCGCTGGACGGTTTCATATCATGGCTGAAATTAAGGCTCCAGTTGGTCCGTTCTCCATTATAGGATAAAGCTGTCTGAACAACCAGACCGCTCCCTGTGGCCCTGTTCTTCTCCTTTATATTTTCTTCAAAAAAAGAAAATAAGTCGTTAACAGGAACAACCCTTTTCCTGGTTTCATATTCTGATTCTGTATACCTTCCACCAACATCAAAAACCATGGAAAAGATTTCTCCCATATTACGGCTCACTCCAAGGGTAGCAAAATAATAATTCTGCGTTGAATTATCAAAAAAATAATTATCGGCCCATACTGGCAGCCCAAAAAAATAAGCGTAGATATTAGAGGTTACTATTTCGGATTCAAAAAACCTGTATTTTGAATAACCACAATTAAAACGTCCCACCGTAAGTTCATCTATAAAACCGAGTACACGGGTAAAACCGGCATTTACACTATGGGAACGCATATCATTATCTTCGCGGTCATCAAAGTCCTCCTCAGAAAAAGAGCAAGAAAAGCTTCCTGCAGATTTTTCAGAAAAAGTACTGTTTAAAGAAAATGAACAGTTTTTCCGAATTCTGGTTGAAGCATCCATAAGAAGGCCCGTTGCAGCAGTCTCATCATCAATGACCTCAATATCCCTGTCCAGCCTGGAAGTTTTATCATAACCCGCGTGTATCGCAAAAGCGTTCATGGCGGTTAACTGGTAATTAAGGCCGGCTTTGTAGTACTGGTCAGAAGTATCAAGTTTACTATTGTTGGAATATATATTTTCGTCATACCTGGCGGAAAGGCTTAAATTCACCATCTCCGTCCTGTTATGGAGGGTGAGCATCGGTGAGATTATCGTTACAAAATCCTCCTCTTCATCGGTCGTGTCAAAAAAAATATTATCATTATACTCTCCCTTCACAGCCAGATATGGAATCACCATAAAATCATCAGCAGCAGCCTGTTCATATGACATAACCCAAAAACAGATGAAAAACAGAGTAATGATCACGATCAGTTTATAGATGCTTCTTAAATAACTGCTACGGAACAACAATGGTATCCCCTCTCCTTAAAAAAATGTTCTGTTCCAGATTTTCCCCCCGGGACACATCCTTGTACATAAATTTCAATATTTTTGTTTTCCCGTCCACCTGCCTGAAGATCATTATTTTATTTTTTTTTGCAAAAGGATTAAGACCGCCCGCCATGGCAAGAGCCTGAAGCACATTTATATTGGCGTTTAAAACAAGACGTCCCGGGCGATTAACCCTCCCTATGACGTAGACCATCATACTGTTTACCTGCTGCACAATAACAGACAATTCAGGATCCGGCACATAGGGTTCTATTTTTGAGCAGATCTCCTCTTTAAAAGCTGGAACTGTTTTTCCACCGGCAATCACATCTCCAATAAGAGGAAAGGATATTTTTCCATCGGGAAGGACTGTGACCTGCATGGTCAATTCAGGATTCTTCCATACAGAGATATGGAGCATATCCCCGGGCCCCATAATATAATCCGAGAGATTCTCTGCGCCATGCTTATCTTCATTTTCAGATAAACAGGGAACAGCCATTATAAAAAACAACCCAAAAAACAGCATTAAAAATTTAATCTTTTTCATTATTACTCTCCCTTTTAAGCTTTAAAAGCAACTTTCTGGCAGCATCTTTCCATTCAAAATCCTGTTTTTCGGATAAAGCATTTTCAAGCATTTCCAAAGCCTCATCAACACGATCATCCTTATACATCAAAACTCCCATGTGATACTTGATTACTGAATGATCAGGGGCTGAGTCAAGAGCATAACCAATAAACCTCAAGGCCTCTTCCATGTTTCCCATTTTAAAATATACCCACCCCATCGTATCAAAAATCAATGGATTATCAGGCTTTATTTTCAATGCTTTTTTTGATAATTCCAAAGCTTCTTCGAGATCTGCGGATGATGCATAATGCTCCGCAATCAAAAAAGATAGATTATTGGCAATCTGCCACAGGCCTGGGTTTACCTTAAGAGCATCTCTGTAGAGTTTGATGGTTTTTTCATACTCACCTGCATGGCTATAAAGCTGGCCTAAAGATAAGGATGCAGCAGGATT
>JAUVKE010000163.1 GCA_030592105.1 Desulfobacteraceae bacterium | reverse complement strand
GTACAGAATGTAGTTACCTATGACGTTATAATAGAAGTTGAAAACAAAAAATTGGAATTAAAACCGGGAATGACGGCTAATGTAACCATAATGGTTGAGCATGAGAGCAATATTATTAAAATACCGAATGGGGCATTGAGATTTATGCTGCCTGAAAATTTGAAGCAGAAAAAGCTAAAATCAAAAGATATAAAAACAGGCGAAAAGGCTGAAAAAAATCTTAGAGGACGGCATTCAAGACTTGTATGGCGGATGAACAAAAATGGAAGTTTAGATTCTCTTGTTATAAAAACCGGAATAACGGACGGAGAATATACCGAGCTTGTTCAAGGGGATATACAAAGCGGAGAGTCTCTGGTAACAGGGGCTCTGGACAAAAACGGCAAACCGGTTATATCGAAAAATAGAGGACAGCAGTCTAAGGCCAGGTTTAGAGGATTTCGTCACTAAATGTCGGACAGGAATAAACAAATTATTGTAAAAGACCTCTGCAAAACCTATTTTCTTGGTGATGTTGAGGTTGCCGCAATTAAAGGGATATCTCTTGTTATTTCAAGCGGTGAGTTTGTCGCCCTGATGGGAGCTTCAGGGTCAGGGAAATCTACCCTTATGAATATACTCGGTTGCCTTGATCTGCCTACTTCGGGAATCTACACGCTGGAAGATGTTGATGTGGGACATCTATCCCGGGATGAAATGGCTGGAATCCGAAATAAAAAAATAGGCTTTGTATTTCAAAACTTTAATCTTCTTTCCAGGACAACAGCCCTGGAAAACGTGGAGCTGCCTCTCTATTATATGGAAAATATATCTTCAAGGCAGAGAAAAGAGATGGCACAAGAGATGCTCAAGATGGTTGGACTGCAAGGGAGGGAAAAACATCACTCCAGTCAGCTTTCAGGTGGAGAGCAGCAGCGGGTGGCCATAGCAAGAGCACTGGTAAATAAACCCTCTATTATCATGGCAGATGAGCCTACTGGCAATCTGGACAGCAAGACTGGCGGAGAGATTATGGAAATTTTTCAAAATCTGAATCAAAATTTAAAAAAAACTATTATATTTGTTACCCATGATCAGGATATCGCCTGTTTTGCTGAAAGACGGATCAAATTAAGCGATGGCGTAATCATAGAGGATATTTCCCTTTCATGAATCTGATTGCTGGCCTTAAGATCTCATGCCGGGCTTTGTTGAAAAACAAAATCCGGTCATTATTAACCATGCTCGGCATCATTATCGGGGTGAGCGCTGTAATTGTAATGGTCGGCATCGGCCAGGGAGCAAGGATCAGTATCACGAATAAAATTGCCAGCATGGGCAGCAATATGCTCCATATTGAATCGGGCAGCCTGACCCGCGGAGGAATCAGGGGCGGTTGGGGGAGCATAAGTACCCTGGTACCGGAAGATGCCACAGCCATAGTCGAAAAGTGTCCCTCTGTGGCATTGGCAGCTCCAACAGCAAATATAACTGCCCAGGTGATTTATGGAAACCTGAACTGGTCCACCCGTATATTTGGCACAACCTCTGATTATATGACTATCAGAAAATGGGAAAAGGCTTCAGGGTCTTTTTTTCATGATACAGATGTGAGGTACGGGACAAAAGTAGCAGTAATTGGAAAAACAGTGGCCCAAAATCTGTTTCAGATGGCATCTCCAATCGGGGAGATTATCAGAATAAAACGGGTTCCTTTTAAGGTAATCGGCCTTTTAAAGGAAAAGGGGCAATCACCTTTTGGTACTGATCAGGATGATACAATTCTGGTCCCTTTTACAACTGCCAAAAAGCGGCTCTTTGGCAAGCACAGCAGATTGAGAAGGATCATTGTTTCAGCTAAAGACGAAACATTGATGGCGAGTGCCCAGGAGGAGATTACCCTGCTCTTGCGCGAAAGGCATCGCATAAGGGAAGGGAAAGAAGATGATTTTATCATCAGGAATATGGCTGATATTCAGGATGCCGCTGCATCCAGCATGAAGATAATGACCATTGTTCTGGCAAGTATCGCCTCGGTCTCTCTTGTTGTAGGCGGTATAGGAATAATGAATATAATGCTCGTATCTGTAACCGAGCGGACCAGGGAGATCGGAATCAGGATGGCAGCAGGGGCAAAAACAAGAGATATCCTGTTTCAGTTCCTGATTGAGTCCCTGGTACTATGCTCGGCCGGCGGTCTTATCGGCATTCTTTTAGGGCTTACCATATCGGAATTTATATCAATATTTGCAAAATGGCCTTCGGTGGTCTCTGTTCAATCAATATTTTTATCATTCTTTTTCTCCATGATGATTGGAGTGATCTTTGGTCTGTATCCGGCAAGAAAGGCATCGCTGCTTAATCCGATAGATGCTCTTAGATACGAATAAAAATCATTATCTTAAAGCCTATAGATAAACAATTAATAATTTTTCGTTTTTTGAATCTCTTTTAGAGTCTGCCAGAGATCTTCCACCTGCTTTTTTGTCTCTTCAAGAGAATTTGCGTTATTAATAATATAATCTGCATATCCTGTTTTTTCGTCTATTGGCAGCTGTGCATCCAGCATGCTGCATGCTTCTTTTTCGCTTATACCTTCACGTTTTATCAAACGCTTCAGCTGTTCTTCGTAAGGTATGTAAACAACGGCCAATTTGTGAAACATATACTGCAGGTTAGATTCAATTAACAGGGGAATTACTACCTGAATTATTGCATTTGAATCTTTTTCAACAATAGAGTTAATCTGTATGACAAATTCTTCATGAATACGTGGATGTATAAAACTCTCCAGTTTTTTTCTTTTTTCAAGATCACTAAAAACTATCCCTGAAAGAATTTTTCGTTCTAATTGACCGTCATCAGAGATAATCTGTTTTCCAAAAAAATCTACAATATCTTTCCATGCAGGTTTTTCAGGTTCAACTACTTCTCTTGAGATAATATCAAAATCAATAGTATGGGCACCCATATCTTCCAGAATATTTGATACAGCTGTTTTTCCGCTTGCAATACCTCCTGTCAGACCTAAAAGAAGACGATTATCTTTTCCACGAATTACTTCAATATCATCAATCCCTGTATAGGTAAACGGAAAAGCTGCTTCAAGATCCTGCTCAGCTCCAGCAAAGCTTATTGGGTAACGGATACCTCTTCTATATAAAGTTTCCATTCCTGCAAGAACCTTTTCCATCATGCCTGCCGGAATTGCCATAACCAGTTCATCGTCCTGGGCATGTCCATATCGACGTTCACCATAACATGGAATAGTTAATGACGGCTTCTGTGTAAGATAACATCTTGCAATAGCGTCTGAGCATGATGATTCTCCCACACAAAAAAATTGCATAACCTCATAATTATCAAACTGAAGAGAATTGATCAACAGCATCATTTGGGCAGGATTGGCATATATTAAAACAATATCAGGTTCAAAGGGATTATAAACCAGAGGAGCCATTACAACTGCCTGATACTTTCCAGTGGGAATTCTTTGAATAGACTCCTCATACTTTTTTCCATCTTTTCTTGTCTTTGCCCATACAATACTCCGAAATGTACCGTCTTTATAGATTTCCGGTAAATCTGTCATTCCTATAATTGAGGGACACATTGGCGACATAAAGTCATCAAGATCTGCTCCAACAGTCCAGTCGAAATTTCTCACAAGATTGATAAGCTGGCAAAGAGTCATATTATGTTTGAACCTTCGTAAAAATTTTATCTCTTCAAGCTGTTCTTTTTTTTCAAGCATTTTGAAACCAACGGGAAAAGATTTTAATCGCATTAGAAGTTCAAGCCTTCTGATTTTTTCCTCCCAGTTATATTCTTTTATCTTTTGCATGTAATTTACCTCATTTTTTTATTGACATTTGATAAAAAAAGATACAATATATAAGTTTATTTATACTGTAATACTTTATGATGTTTTTATATGTATTATTAAACTTTCTGTTAGAATCCAGAGTACCGTTTATAAAAATGTTTCTATAAGCTGTTAATATTTCGAAGTTTTTGAAAAGTTACTGATTTAATAAAAGGAGTGGTAAAAATTGGCAAACCATAAATCTGCATTAAAACGGGCACATCAAAATGAAAAGAAACGTATCCGTAATAAAGCTGTGAAAACAAAAGTTAAAAATGTGATTAAAAATGTGCGCATTGCAGTAAACGAGAATGTTAGTGATTTAGCATTGACAACTCTTAATGCTGCAAAATCAGCGATAGATGCTGCGGCAAGAAAAGGGGTACTTCATAAGAGAACCGCTGCCCGCAAAATATCCCGCATCACAAAACTGGTTAATGGTATTACAAAATAGAGAGCACGTACTTGCTATTTTACAAATTCAGTTAAAAAGACGGGGAAATTTTTCTACCGTCTTTTTTAAAAATTTTCTGTCAGGCTGTTGAAAATTTTTTCAGCAAGCCTTGATGAAAGTTCTTTAACAGCTTGTCTGCGATTTAATTCTGTTGTCATTTTATCTAATGCAACTTCAAAAATTTCATTGTCAGATTTGTTATTTATAAATCGGATTGTTTTTCCATTTCGATTTTTTAATGTTAATGATACATTGACTGTAACTTTCCTTTCAAGAGTTCTGGTTGCGCCTCTCCGTGCAATATTATGTACCCTCAGAGATTTAACAGTACCGGTAATAAAACCATCTGCTTTATCTTGATCCGATAAAAAAGTCTTATCACTCCGGGTAAATTCATAAATAAGATTATCTGTAATAATATTTTCAATTCCTATTTCAGAAGTCTTATTTGTAAATGTTGAAATATTTATTTTTTGTATTCCTGCTGGTAAGCTGCCACCGCCAGAAAATTTATATCCACAAGCTGACAAAAACAGAAATAATGCAAAGATTATATAATTGTTTTTTTTTATATCTGACGCCATATTTCCTTCTATGTTACGATATTGACAAGTTTATTTTTGACAAGAATAATCTTTTTAACAGGTTTATTGTTTATAAATTTCTGCACATGCTGATCTGAAAGAGCAATCTGTTTTACCGTATCTTCATTTTCATTCAGCTTAGCATTAAATTTACTCCTGAGCTTACCGTTTACCTGTACTACTATCAAAATATTATCTTCAATCAATGCTTTTTCATCGTATAGAGGCCATGGGGTTAATAAGGTATTTGTTTTGTTGCCAAGGCGGTGCCATAATTCTTCCGCTATATGAGGAATTATGGGCGAAAGCAGGAGTATTACAGATTCCATTGCAAGTCTCATTACTTGTATGGAATTCTTTTTTTTTTTATTACTAAAAGCATTTTTGTCAATACTGTACATGGTATTTACCAGTTCCATAACAGCGCTTATGGCAGTATTAAAATTAAATCTTTTTTCTATATCCTCAGTAACCTTTTTAATCGTTTGGTGAATTTTTTTGAATAATTTAAGGATATCACCATGCAACTCTTCAGCATTTCCTGCAAAAGGCTCAGCATCGCAAGTAAATTCAATATAATCAAAAAAAATCTGCCAGATACGTTTTAAAAAACGGGCACTCCCTTCAACTCCTTTTTTACTCCATTCGAGATCCCTCTCGGGGGGAGCGGCAAATAGACAAAAGAGTCTTGTTGTGTCTGCTCCATATTGTTTGATAAGGGAGCCTGGATCAACAACATTTTTTTTTGATTTGGACATTTTTTCTATACGGCCGGTAGTTATTGCTTTGCCACATTTTTTACATATATTCTTATCCGGATCAACTTCTTCCGGAAATAAAAAACCATGTTCAGGACATGAAACAGTCTCCTTGCAAACCATTCCCTGTGTTAAAAGCCTGGTAAAAGGTTCCTTGTATTTGATAAGTTTCATATCAGCCAGAACACGTGTGAAATACCTTGAATAGAGAAGGTGTAAAATAGCATGTTCAACACCTCCGATATATTGATCAACAGGCATCCAGTAATCGACCTCCTTTTTTTTAAACATGCCTGTATCGCAGTTAGGGCTGCAATACCGCTCAAAATACCAGGAAGATTCCACGAATGTATCCATAGTATCTGTTTCCCGTGAGGCGTCATCATTACCACATTTTGGGCATTTTACCCTGGCAAAATAATCAATGGTTGGCAGTGGTGATTTCCCTCCTTCCAGAAGATCAGCATCCTCAGGGAGAATGACAGGAAGGTCTTTTTCCGGCACCGGCACTATTCCGCAGTTATTACAATGAATCATTGGAATCGGAGTTC
>JAUVKE010000022.1 GCA_030592105.1 Desulfobacteraceae bacterium | reverse complement strand
CATCTGTAAGAAGATTATTTAAGCTGTGGTTCTGGGCATAAACAATATAGGCAGAGGAGAGAGTGAAAGAGAGAAAGAATAAAATTAAAAATAATTTTAAAAAATTATTCAATGGGAGGTTCCCTTATATCATTGGGGAGTTAAAATTTTATTCCCCATACCAGTAGCAAATTTTTGAAATTGTTTACTCAAAGGCCTGTGTTGAAAATAAAAAAGATGCGCAGGACATTTGCAGTCCGAGCATCCGAATCCGAAAACAGGAATAGACGCGCCGGCCATTTTATGTAAATTCAATGCCCATTCATGTTCTACCTTTTTAAAATGATCTGTTACCCAGATCTCTTTGATTTTTGCTTTTTTTCGAAAATAATCAATATGCCAGTGGGGTTTATCAGCTGTTTTTAAATGGTGGGTCAATCTTGCACGCAGGCCCCCGGGCCCAAAAGCACTTCCGACATATGAATAATAACCCCTTTTGAAATAAAACTGTCCGAGTTTACCTATATCAATAAAGTATTTTTGCTGCAAATAAAGAATGAGAATATAGGTTCCCTTCTCTTTCCCGGGCATTCTATTTTTGTTAAGGATATCATTATTTTTGAAAACATGAAAGAACAAGAAAAAAAGCACCTGCAAAAAAGAAGATGTAGCTAAAAGGCATATTCATAAAATATATTGCCGCGTCATGGATGGCTCCGGCGGAAAGATTTTCAACCCATTGTGCGGCTTCCGGGCCCGTAATATCCGAAATAATAATTATTTTACCGGCTGTTTTCATGGCCATTAAGCCAGTTAATGATTGATACCCCATGATAAGCAATCCGCAAAAACATAATAATACCCCTGTTAATGCAAATTTAGTCATGCTTAACCTCCTGGTCAGAATTTTCGTTTTTCATTTTTCTGCTTTCCAGATGCCTGTTAACCTGCAGTAGTGCCTTTATTGCTCTTTTTTTCTGTTTATTGTACTTGGAGGCTTTTGTAAAGTTGTATTTTGCTTTTATAAGATTATCGGAATTAAAGGCCGCATATCCCGCCATGAGCCATGCTTCTCCCTGGGGAGTAATTTTTTCCTTTGCCATTTTTTCATATAAAACCATTGCTTTTTCATATTTTTCGTTTTCAAGTAATATCTGTCCTTTTAGTGTGTAGAGTTTTTTTTCAGGAAAATGCTTTAATCCTTTTTCTAATATATTTAAGGCTTTTTCCGGCTCGTAAAGAGCCAGATATGCATGGGCAAGCCTTTCATAAAGGTGGATGGTTTTTTTCTCTTTGATCGAGTCTTTATAATAGTCGATTGATTTAATCGGTATTCCCAGGCTGAGGCAGAGATCCCCCATGAATTTCTTTTCCTGAAACGAAGCCGGTTTCAGGTAGGTGCAGATTGTTAAAGGAGCCAGGCCATCTTCGTATTTATCATTGTAAAAATATATTTGAGACAAAATTTTCCACCACTTGGGATCAATGGGGTCTTCCTGTACTAATCTTTTCGCATGGACAAAAGCCTCCTTTTTCATATTAAGTGTGATATATTCATGGAATAAAAGCTCCTGCCAATATTTTTTCTCTTTCCCTGTAAGGTTTTCGGAAAGCTCTTTTAAATAAGGTAATGCCAAAAAATGTTTATTGCATATTATGTAAAGTTGGGCTATCAGTTTTTTCCACTGCAGTTTAATCCCATCATTATACTCAAAAACAAGTATGTTAACTACTTTAAGAGCTTGGGCAGTTTTTTCATCAGCCATAAAAGATGCAGCCGCATAGTATAAAATTTCAGGCTCTTTTTTTTCTGAAACTTTAAATGCTTTTAAAAAGCTGTTTCCCGCATCAGTGTAGTGCTCCAAATCATAATAACATTTTGCAAGGTTGAGCCAGGCAGGATAAAAATCTGGTTTCACATGTACGGCGGCTTTATAGTGCTGGGCTGCTTTTAAAGGCTTGTTTAATTTTAAATAGCAGTTACCAAGATTAAAATTAATAAAGTGATGCTGGTATCCCTTGGGATCCAGGTCCCCAGGTTTCATTCCCATGGGCTGTCTGGCTTGAAAATCTTCTATAACCTTGATGGCTTTTAATATTTCCCCTGTCTCCATATACCCGCGCATTTTTAACAGAACAACAGTTACTTTATGGGGAATATGATTTTTTTTGGCAGATACCGGTAAATGAAATGATATTAAAAATATGATTGTAAGGGAAAATATGATTATTTTTCTGGTGAAAAAAAGTGTTAAATTCATTTTATTCAAGTTCAAATCTAATGGTAGTTATCATCAGGGTATTTACAGGTTCTCCCTCCAGAACTCCTGGCGAGAATCGCCACGAAGAGATACATCGCAGAACAGATCTGTTAAAAATATTTTTTGGATTTGCATCGAGTATCTCAATATTTTCGACGGTCCCATTTTCAGTCACAATAAATTGTATATTAACCCACCCTTCAATACCCAGCCTTTTTGCCTTAACCGGATAGACCGGTGGAATTTGGGCAACCGGCACAGGGGAGTTGTCGACTTCCCCTATTTTAAAAAGATTTTTAAGTCCAAAGTTAGAAAAATTAAAATCGATCATTGGAGGCGACTGTATAAATCCGGTGCCTCCTGATAGCTGGGGATTAATTTTAAAACTTAACTTTGGGAGGTTAATGCTTTTAGACGCATATGCTCTTTTTGTGCTGAAAAATTTTTTTTCCGGTTTAATCTTTTCTTTCTTCTTTTTATTTTCAGGAGGTTTATCCTTTTTCAAACTTGCAAAGCGTATGGGGTTAAGATCCATTGGTTCGGTCTTTTTCCCCACTCCCTTTGAAACAAGGGCAGGCATCAGGCAAAAAAGAAAAATATTGAAAAGAATAGAAAAAAGAATGCTGCTTATTAATAATAAAACCGGGCTGTTTTTTTTTATAACTCTGCTTGTCAGCATATTTTACCTGCAAATCAGGCTCGCGGCCAGACTTATGTTTAAAGCGCCGGCAAGTCTGCATCCATCCATAACATCTATGATAATACCTGCTTTACTCTCTTTATCCGCCACAATCACCACGGGACTTTCGGGAGTTTCCGCAAGGGCCCGTTCCACATTGGCCCTTACCGCCCTTATATCGATTTCTCTTTTTTCCATATAAATTTGCCCGTTTTGCCCGATGCCGATTAAAATATTTGCCATGTTTTTTTGTGTGGCTGTTTTTGCACTGGGTCTGTTAACATCGAGCCCTGTCTCTTTTACAAAACTTGTGGTAACCAGGAAAAATATAAGGAGTATAAATACCATATCTATTAAAGGGGCGATATTCAGTTCCACAGATGCTTTTCGTCCGCGCCTTGCCGCTGTTATGTTTAGCATTTTTATTATACCTTAAACCTATAGATTGTCCGATTAGGAAGTTGCAAGAAAAAAATACGGAAAGTTTAAGCGGACACGACTAAAATAGTTGTCATTAAACAACATCCTTTAAATAAAATCCGAGATTAGCTATGCTGTGCTTCAGATTTTCTGCTTTTTTTACCAGTCGACTATGCATATACATTCCAGGGATTGCGACCAGCAGGCCTGTCTGGGTTGATATCAGAGCTTCTGAAATTCCGCCTGCCATTGCCTTTGCATCCCCTGTTCCCACAACAGATATTATATTAAATGTGGTCATCATACCTGTTACTGTTCCTAAAAGACCGAATAATGGAGAAACAGCCGCAAGAACGCCGATGTAGACAAGTTTTTTGTCAACAGAAGAACAAAATGACATAACAACTTCATCCAGAATATATTTATCCACTGACGGTTTCCCGCAGCGAAGCTCAAGAAATCTGCGCAGGAACCTTGCTTTTAATCCATTGTATTTGTCAAAATCAGGGGGATTATTTTTTTGAATATAATTTTTTACGTCATCTTTTGCTATGTCGTTTAACTCCATCCTTTTTAGAAAAAGGACCCTGTTAAAAATCATGGCCCACATCAATATGGAGACCACTAAAAGCGGCACCATAACGGGTCCGCCATTGTGAAAATATTGAATAGCCTCGGTTAGGATATCGTTAAAATAATAATACAAAGTTTATTTTTCCTTAAAAACAATATTGGCCAAAGAGACCGCTTTTTCTTCCATGTGACTGATAATATTTTCCACTTTTCTACTTAAAAAAGTATGAAAAAGCATAATCGGAATGGCAACGCCTAAACCGAGCATGGTTGTGGTAAGGGCTTCGGATATTCCCCCTGACATCATCCTTGGATCACCTGTTCCGTAAAATGTAATTGCATGAAATGTATTAATCATTCCGGTGACAGTCCCAAGGAGTCCCAAAAGGGGAGAAATAGCTGCAAGTATTCCCAGGGAAGAGAGCCTTGCCTCAATACGGGGAATTTCATGTAAAATAGCCTCCTGGAGTATATTCTCCATATCTTCGCGGCTTTTTTCCCTTGCATTAATCCCTGATAATAAGACATGGGGAACAGGCCTGTCCTTCTGTTTTTCACATAGCTTTAGACATTCGTCCCATTTCTCCTCCGTGGCAAGTTTATTGACGGTTGTCATCACTTTATCGGCATTTGTATCTACTTTTTGTAAAAAGATAAAACGTTCAATAATAATGAGAAAAGCGATGAATCCTACTCCAAGTATTGGCCATACTATGGGACCTCCATTTAATATTTGATCCTTTAAGGAGGTAGTGTGGGTAAGCTGTCTTAGTGCTGCCCCCCTGGCAATATCCATGGGAACAGCAATGGATTTACCGGTCATGTATTTTTTTATCTTTTTTGCAACCGATCCCGGTGGAGGCTTTGACAGGGCAAACAGACGGTTGCTCTTATCTGAAAAAAGGAGGAATCCTGTTTCATCTTTTTCTGAGTTTTTAATATGGTAGGCTGCGGTAAAAGAGCCAATTGCAAGAATATGAGCATTGACCTCATTTCCCGATCTATCAACAATAATCCCTTTATTGATACTTACTTCACCAGATTTTTTTATTTCGTCAAAGTAAATATCAACCATGGCTTTGATTTCGTCCATACCTGGAAATTTTGTTTTATTTAAAAGGGGCTTAATCTTTTCGCACCTTTCGGGATAAAGCGCAGAGTGGATACTTCTGGCCAATAATGAATCAAGATCTTTTGCTGCAATAACTGTTAAACCTGTAAGTTCGTTTACCATTGCATCCATGGAGGCAAGTTTAGATGTTACTTCGTCCTCAAGTTTCTTGAGCGCTATGTTCTGTTTTTGTAAGCTCTTATTATCTTTTTCCAGATTCTTGTTTTCTTCCTTAATTTTAGCAATGGCATCTGTTAAATTTTTTCTGGAAGAGAGGATTTTTTTTAAACTGTTTTCGGCCTCTTTTTCCGAAGTCCTTTTTTCGAGTATTGCTTTTTTTAACAGGGTCTCCCTGGTCTTTTGGATGTTTTTTTCGGCCTCCATGACATTTTTGCGAATATCTGCTCCCTGGGATTGAGGAGCCATGAAAAGAAATAAACAAAAGAGTATTGCAGAAAATATTCGTATCATTGAACCACCACCTTTCCCAGGGGGAGCGTGAGTAATTGATTTGAGCGTCTTTTTTCAGCAATATCCACGGCATTTCCTATCTCTGTATTAAATTTTCGTGGCAGGCTGCTCCAGGATTTACTGGCCGGGTTATATATGCCGGATATTTTTTTGTCGATGGTTTGAAAAAAGAGTGCAAGTCTTCCCAGCCGGAAAATATTCGCAAGAATCATTTTGTTTTCAACGTTTATCCGCTCCTGGTAAACCTCGGTGTTAATACCATATTCAGCCTCTACCTGAAGGGCTTCGAGAATTTTTCTGAACTTTTCGTTTGTTAAAATTGCTGGAGAATCGAGTGTCACAAAAAGTTTTTTTAATCGGTTGTTCCGTTCGTTCTCTAAAAAGGGAAGGTCTGTCTCAACGGTTTCTTCCAATTGTTTTGCCATCTGAAAAAGATATGGGAGGAGTTCATCTGTTATTCTGTCGATTTTATCTATTTTCTCCTCAGCTTCCTTTATAACCCTGCTGCGGTTTTTAAATTCATTCTTTAAATTTTTATTTAATGCTGCCAGCTCTTCTCTTTTTATGATGAGAATGTTAAATTCATCTTCGAGCTTCCCTTTTTCTGATGACCATTGATCCTTCTGCTTCTGGGTTTTCTGCCTGATATCGATGGATTCTTTTACAGGCTTTTCAACTTTGTCCGACAGATGTTCTTTTCCGTGGAGACCTTGAGCTGTTAGAATTAAAAAAAATATAATCATGGATGTAACGATTTTATTGTTCGCCATAATAAGACCTTGATAATTTTTCTGGTAAAAATTAGCATCCTTTATTTTCCAACTTACATTTTTATATGCTGGTTTTCCTGGTTCCCACGCTGGAGCATGGGAACCAGAAAATATTATTTGCGAATGGTTTATAAAGGATGCCTAAAAATTTAACACAAACCTGTGAATTTTCAGAAGTCATACCTTAATCCGGCAAAAAAACTTCTTCCAGGCATGGGATATCCCTGAACATAGGCATAGTCTTTGTCAAAAATATTTTTAATTTCAGCCCTTAAAGTTATACTCCCGTATTCTGAAGTTTCATACAGCTGTTTTGCAATAACAGCATTGGCCACTGTAAAACCACCCATTTCCAGTGTATCATAGGTTCCAAACTGATAATCCGTGATATCCTGTTTCCCTGTATACTGAAAGTTGAAGCCGGCAGAAGTTCCATTAAGTCCGGAAAGGGTAATTCCGTAAGATGCTGTGATGTCGGAAGTATATTTTAAATCTTCCCGTGTTTCTTCATCTTTATATTTGTTAAGGTATATGAAATTTGCATAAGGTTTCAGGGTAAAATCGAGATCAAGGAGAATATCGAGGTTGCAGCTCAATTCCCCTTCAAAGCCTGATATAGTGGCGTCTTTTACGTTCTCCCAGGTGGCGCTTGACCAGTCAGAGGCATAGACTGTTTCAATTTTATCTTTAAAATCTGTATAAAAATATGTAGCCGCCATATTTAAACCAAAGAATGCCAGGTCTAATCCTCCTTCATAGGTTTTACTTTTTTCAGAATCAAGATCCGGATTTCCAATGTAGTGGGTGCCGTATGAATCATAATCCGCCGCCATATTGTTCGCGTCGGGCATTCTAAAAGCCTCTGCGTAATTTAATCTTATTTTTATATGATCATTGATAAGATATGCCAGGCCTATGCTTGGGGATATGTTGTCATCATCCTCATCCCTTCCCGAAGGTTTTTTAACCTCAACCTCATATTCGTCATATCTTAATCCGCCTGATATAATGAATTTATCATCAAAGAGCCTTGCTTTTGCCAGGATAAAACCGGCAATATTATCAAATTCAGTTTTATTGGGTGCCCATGTGGTTTTTATATCATAATTAACCCAGTCTGCCCCTGCTGTAATGGAAAAACTGTCCAGATTTAAAGAGAACTGTCCCTGGGCGCCATTTTGGTCTGTCTCCCTTTTTGATGGAATCCCGTCATCGCTCCATGACCAGGGGTTCAACAGCGGATTGCTTCCCACGGGATTGACCCATTTGTTATCATCCTCTGTATGAAAGTATCGGGCTTTCCAGGAAAAAAGAGCGTCTTTAGCCTGCCCATCATATATAATATCATAGGTTTCATTTTTTTTATCACTATAATCATCTTTATCATTAAGTGTAAAATAACCGGGATTGCCCATATGATCCGCATCAAAACAGGTCATAATCATACCCAGACGATGCCCCGGCAAAAATTCGAACCCCAGGTTTAAGCTGTAGTCAATTTTTTCATTAAACCCGGTGTTGTAAAATTTATCTCCATTTTTGTCTCCCCCTTCAGAAGCATTGTAATCATCCATGATTTTTCTGGTAAGGGTGCCTGAAAAATCAAATTTTTCAACCTTGCCGGAAAAACCGATGCCCGCCTCTTCATATCCTCCACTTCCCAGCATCCCTTCCACAAATATTGCAGGTTTGTCTTTCCCTTTTTTTGTGATTACATTTACCAGCCCGCCCATGGCCGCTGATCCGTATTGAACAGCTGCGGGGCCCCGGATTATTTCGATTCTTTCAACATTTTTTGTCATTATAGCAGCGGCATTACCAGTGGCTGTCCGACGACCGTCAAGCAATATCAGCACGTGCCCCATTAAATCATTCCCATGGGTTTCTGTGCTGAAACCGCGCATCCCTATGCTGGTTAATGCTCCAGGGTACTGTCTTATGTATATCCCGGCTTTTTCAGCCAAAAGTTCCCCTAAATCCCGGGCCGTTGACATTTTTATATCTTTTGTAGATATAACAGAGAGATTTACCGCAAGTTCTTTTTTTGCCTCTTTGTTTCTGCTTGCACTAACAACCATATCATCCAGGGTCGATGTTATTTTAGCTTCTCCGGCTGTACAAAAATCTGAAGAAAATAGTAAAATAAAGCTGACACAGATAATAATAAATTTTTTTTTCATAATCATTTACTCCTGTTAATGTATTTTTGGACGTATGCGTTGCTAACGTAAAAGTATAAATTAAACAACTTAAACAGTTAGAGCCCATCTTTTTTTTGTTTATGATAATTAATTTGTAACTATTCAGCGAATATGTACGGCAGCAGGTATAATCTGATCATACCTGCTGCCTATCTCAAATCAGCGATGCTGAATAGTTATAGATCGTCACATAAATAATTTCACTGCGTTATCGTCGCCTGCGTATTATAATACGCCTTCCTCCCTCTGGCCTTGTGAAATGAATTATCTGACAATCTATACATTAATTTAATATGGCAAAACAGCAAAAAAAAACCCGAATCAGCTATGTGCTGATCCGGGGATTCCCTTTTTATTCCTTAAGGATCTATTTTTCTTGACGTATACTTTATTTGTCAGAAAAGTAACGTTTTATAATATTGCAGGCAGGTCTTCTGACTTTCGGGTTATCCTACTTGCCATAAAGTTAATTCTGTTTTTAAAAACTAACTTTAGGCTTACCGCGCCTTCCCATCCCGCAAGGAACAGTGGCATTCTGCGGCGTTCGTATCCGATTACAGCGAGGGGCTCGTCTCCGAATTAAACGGAGTTCCCTATTAAGTTTATTTATAGATTTTATATAAATAAATTCACTCCGTTATCGGTAGCCTGCGTATTACACCAAGCTTTCACCCTTGTGAAATTAATTATCTAAAAATCTATAGCACACCTGAATTTTTATAACTTTATCAAAAAATTAGAATTAATCAAGAAAAATATTTTTTGTTCAAAATAATAAATGAACAACCCTGGAAGGTATCCTAAAGCCAGGTTACACCGGCAGGATTGCGTGCCACCAGTCTTTTAAATGTGATATCAGGGTAGCCTGCCATAAAAGTAAACTGGGTTTTATTCCCAGGGGGAATTTTAAGAATATTTTTTAATTCAGGGTTTGCCTCTATGGCCAGGACAAGAAAACCGCAAAAACAGGTCCCAAGCCCCAAAGTTTCAGCCAACAGGATCATCTGAGCCCCTGCAATTCCTGCATCCACACCAGGGGCCACAGACATTGCAGGGTTTACATGGGTGATAATTAAGGCGGGTGCATGGTAAAAAAGGCCATCGATCTTTTTTTTGTGCATTTCTCCTATCTGGAGCCATCGTTTGGCATAAAATTGTCCAATTCTCTGTTTGGCAGAAAGTGCTTTATTCTGTTTTTCAATTTCTGCAACAGTTTCATTGGTTTTAATGGCCATGTCAACAAGGGTTTTAACTGTGGTATCGAGTATTTTTTCAAGAATTTCAGGAGTATCAGCTACAGAATATTCAACAGGCTGTCTATTCCCTCCTGTTGGGGCAAAGCGTCCGGCCTCAATAACTTTTTCAAGTTTTTCTCTTTCAACGCTCATTTTTTTAAATATCCTGATGCTCCTTCGGGAACGGAAAAAAGTCTGCAGCTTTTCCGGAAGGGGTATATCTTCTTTAGGAGGCATCGGCTCAAATTCGTCAGGATTAAGACCCAGGAAACTGATAGCGTCCTCAGGGCATATTGCCTTGCAGTGGCCGCACAATAGGCACTGGGATGGAGCTGTAACACTTGTGATTCCGTCCTGCTCTTTAAATACATCACCAATACACACATTAATACATGAGCCGCATGAGACACAAAGTTCCTGATCAACACAAATAATTTCCATATTCATAATTCCAGTAATTCCTTAAAGTATGCGATAGTTTTAATTAATCCTTTTTCCAGGTTAATAACAGGTTCCCACGCAAGTTCCAGCCCGGCAAGGGTAATATCAGGTTTTCGTTGCAGGGGGTCATCTTCAGGCAAAGGTTTAAAATTTATTTTCGCTGTTGAGTTTGTAAGTTCAATAATTTTTCCTGCAAGCTCCAAAATGGTAAATTCCTGCGGGTTTCCTATATTCACAGGCCCTGTAAAACCATGCCTTGTACCCATCAGGCTGATCAGTCCATCAATCAGATCATCCACATAACAAAAAGAGCGTGTTTGGGAGCCATCACCATAAACGGTTATGGACTCTCCTTTTAGTGCCTGGATTATAAAATTAGAGACCACACGGCCATCATTGGGATGCATGCGGGGCCCATATGTATTAAAGATACGGGCCACTTTCACATCGAGTTTGTGTTGACGGGAATAATCAAAAAACAGGGTTTCAGCGCAGCGCTTCCCCTCGTCATAGCATGAGCGCGGGCCTATGCAATTTACGTTTCCCCTGTAAGACTCAGGCTGGGGATGAACAGAGGGATCACCATATACCTCGGAGGTGGATGCCTGTAAAATCTTGGCTTTTAAGCGTTTGGCCAGTCCAAGCATATTAATGGCACCATGCACATTCACTTTTGTAGTCTGAACAGGGTCATTTTGGTAATGGATCGGTGATGCAGGGCATGCAAGATTATATATTTCATCAACTTCAATAAAAAGCGGGAAAGTTATGTCATGCCTGTATAGTTCAAAATATTTATTATCCATTAAGTGTGATACATTCTGTTTGTTGCCGGTGTAGTAATTATCCACACAAATGACTTCACAGCCCTGCTTTAAAAGGGATTCGCATAAGTGGGAACCTAAAAACCCGGCACCACCGGTAACCAGAATCCGTTTGCGAAAATGTTTCATGAATATTCTATTCCTCCGATTTTTATTTAAGTACACCTTGAAAAATTGCCTTTTTGCCAGATTACGGTGTCACTGCGAAAATAAAAAATGCTCGCATATCCTATGTATGCTATGATTTTCGCGTTCCTTGTCCTCAAACGAAAATTCTAATTTTTCAAAGCACCCTTAGTACCTTACTCTTGGTTTTCTGTCACAAAAAACAAGAAAGTTGTTATCAGTTGTCAGTTATCAGGTGTCAGTAAAAGCATATCGATATTAATTTATCTTCCTTAGGAACTATGAGGAAATCCAAAATTTTTAATATCTTGAAAATGTTTATACAAATCTGCACATAATCGTGAAGATTTCTTCTATACTTCCAAATCCTCAAATTTCAAAATAACCTCCAGTGCTGACAACTAACAACTGCGACTTTGCCGTTTTAGCAAATTTATGAGTTCAATGTCTCGTTTAACATTTTTTTTAAGCTTTGTTCCCAGGCTGGCTGCGTTACACTAAAGTTTTTACAAATATTTGTACAATCCAAAACTGAATAAGGGGGCCTCCTTGCCGGTGTTGGATAGTCATTGGTAGTAATCGGCTCGATTGTTTTGACAGTTAGCGGTTTGTATACTTTGGCGAACTCAAAAATTTTTTTTGCAAAACCATACCAGGTTGTTACTCCGGAACCGCAGAAATGATATGTTCCCCATTTAATCCGCTCTTTATTTAAGATATGCCCTGCTATTGTCAGTATGGCATCTGCAAGGTCCCGCGCAAAAGTCGGACATCCGAACTGATCATCCACAACTCTTATTTTTTCCATGTTACAACCAAGTTTCAGCATTGTTTTAACAAAGCTTTGACCATGGACCCCATAGAGCCATGCCGTACGTATAATAATATGCTGTTGTAAGGATAACCTTATTGCTTTTTCTCCGGCTTCTTTGCTTTTTCCGTAAACCCCCATGGCTGATGTGGGATCTGTCTCCATATAGGGACCCTTTTTGTTTCCGTCAAAAACATAATCCGTTGATATGTGTATCAGGGGAATTCGTGACTCAGCACAGGCCAGAGCTAAGTTTAATGCTCCATCTTGGTTAGCTGCAAAGGCAGAATCCGGTTCTGATTCCGCTTTGTCCACAGCTGTATATGCAGCTGAATTAATTACCAAAGAAATTTCTTTTTGATTTACAATTTTTGCCACAGCCGGTCTGTCAGTGATATCAAGTTCATCAATGTCCAGTCCAATTATTTCGAGCCCCTGTTTACGGCCTGCTCTGATCAGCTCCCATCCAGCCTGTCCCTTTGAACCTGTTAACAGTATTTTCATATTTTTATCCATGTGAATTCAAATAATAAGAACTACTGGGCCTGGTTTTATTAGTGCTGAGTATTGAGAAAAAACTTTACTCTATCTTTATCCTCAGTACTTATATCCCACAATGGCAGTAAAACCAACTCCAGCTATTTAACCACTTAGGATCGGAAATTATATAAATTGAACAGAAATTGTGAACCAAAAGACAAGCAATTTCGTTTAAGTAATTTCATTTCCGATCCTTAGCAAGGTCTGCATGTTTTAAATGCATGATATTTTCGGCAGCAAAGTAGTGGAAATATCCTTTAAACATGGATATGCAGCATCTTTGCCCGAAAGGAGAGGCTGTATGTCGGGCCATTTAATATTTATTTCAGGATCAGACCAGATGATTCCACCTTCATCTTCTTTTGAATAATAATCACTGCACTTATAAAGAAAGTATGCTGTTTCGGTCAACACTTGAAACCCATGGGCAAAGCCTTCCGGAATAAACATTTGGCGGTTATTTGTATCAGAAAGCTTAACTCCTGTCCATTGCCCGAATGTAGGGGAGTCTGATCTCAGGTCAATCGCCACATCAAAAACTGTCCCTTTGATAACCTGAACGAGCTTGGCCTGGGGATGGCTGATCTGGTAATGGAGCCCTCTTAATGTTCCTTTATGGGAAATGGAAAAGTTGTCCTGCACAAAAACGGAATTAATTCCTGCCAAAGTATATTTTTTTTTTTGGTAGGTTTCCATAAAAGCGCCCCGTGAATCTTTAAAAATATCAGGCTCAATAATTAATACGCCATCGAGGGGGGTCGGCATAACTTTTATCATTTACATGCCCTTGTAAACAGGTTTTCTTTTTTCCACAAAGGCTGTTAATCCTTCCAGCTGATCTTCCGTGGAAGCAAGCTGTTCAAAACAACGGGCTTCATATGCAGTTGCAGATCTTAAATCCATATTTATTCCGTCATTTACAGCCATTTTTAAAATTTTAAGGGTATAGCCGGGTTGAGCAATAAACTTTAAAGCCATTGTTTTTGCCTCATCCATCAGGGAAGCTACAGGGACAACTTTATTCACAAGTCCTATGCGATATGCTTCCTGGGCATCAATGGGAGCTCCTGTAAAAAGCATCTCCTTTGCCCGTCCAACGCCGACCAGCCTGGGGAGCCGCTGGGTTCCACCGGCACCTGGAATTACGCCTATATTAATTTCCGGCTGGCCGAATTTAGCGTTTTCAGCAGCAATTCTAATATCACAGGCCATGCTCATTTCACACCCGCCTCCCAAAGCCAGTCCACTGACAGCTGCAATAACAGGGACAGGAATTCTTTCCAGTTTATCAAAAACAGCCTGTATATTTTTTATGAATTTATGGGCTTTAACAGGAGTATTGTTATGGCAGATCTCTTTGATATCGGCTCCTGCGGCAAAGAATTTTTCATGGCCTGTTAAAATAACGGCGGAAATATCAGAATCAGCGATTATTTCATCTAATAGATTGTCCAGATCTTCCAGTAACTGGCTGTTTATGGCATTAAAGCTGTCAGGCCTGTTAATGGTAATAATTCCGAGTCTATCTTCTGGTTCATAAATAAGTGTGCTATACTTCATATTAATGCCTCTTTATATTAAAAATTATAGTAACTATTCAGCGTTGCTGATTTAAGATACGCAGCAGGTTTAATCAGATTATACCTGCTGCCGTACATATTAGCTGAATAGTTACAAATTATAAATCGTAAGGGGTAAGACTTTCATGGCCGGTTTCTGTTACAAGAATTGTTTGTTCAAACTGGGCAGAAAGCTTTTTGTCTGCTGTTACAGCTGTCCACTTGTTATCGAGTAAATGCAACTCTTTTTTTCCAAGATTAATCATGGGCTCTATGGTGAATACCATGCCGGGCACCAGGGTAATCCCATCTTTTCGTTTTCCGTAATGGGGAATCTGGGGGGGCTCATGAAAATCAAAACCTACGCCATGGCCGACGAATTCTCTTACAACAGAGGTTTTTTCTGCTTCAGCACATTGCTGAATCGCCCATCCGATATCCCCTACCGTATTGCCTGGTTTTACCTCTTTTAACCCTGCTTTCAGGCATTCTTTGGTGACCTTGACTGTTTTTTTTGCATCTTGCCCCGGGGTGCCGACAAAAAAGGTTTTGCTCATGTCAGCATAATATCCGTTCATGATGGGTGTTACATCCACATTGACTATGTCGCCGTCATATAAAATTCTGTCTCCTGGAAACCCGTGGCAGATCTCTTCATTTATCGACACACAAACACTTTTAGGAAACCCGCGATAATTAAGCGGAGCACAAACAGCCCCTTTTGAAGTTGTAAAATCATGAACAAGGGTATTAATTTCGTCGGTTTTTAAACCTGGTCTGATAATGTTTTCAACAAGGGTGAGGGTTTTTATTGCCAGGTCCCCAGCTTTTCTTATACCGTCAATATCTTTTTCAGATTTGAGCCTGATACCATATTTTTGTAAGTATTTTATTTTGACATCTTTTGGAGAAACCCATATTTTTTTTCCAAAACAACATTTTTTGTACTTAAGCCCGCTTCCGCATGGGCAGGGGTCGTTTCTACCCGCTTTGCCATTTTTCATTAAATTTACACCTTTGTGTCGATATGTTTTTTTAAAGCATTTATTATAATTGGAGAATCAATATATTTCAATGGCTTTTTCCTTATAATATAATAAATCGATCCTTGATAACTTTATTATAAATTGTTATATGTATACCCGGATACATTGTTTTTGCCGATTTGACAAATAGTGTCTGAATGAAAACTGCTAATTCCCCCAATTTTGCCTTGGGGAAAACTTTTAATTGTCGAAATACTTAATGTATTCCTGCGGTTAATTTTTTCTGAACCTGGAAAAATGTTATAGTTTTCCTTTGCATTAAATAAAGGTATTTTTAAATTAATCTTGAATGAAAACTTTTTTTATGTAAAACATTATTTTGTAACTGTTCAGCGTCGCTGATTTAAGATAGGCAGCAGGTTTAATCAGATTATACCTGCTGCGGTACAGATTAGCTGAATAGTTACTTAGAATTTTTGATTAATTGATTTTAGGTGCTTTAAAAAGCATAAAAGGGAATCCCGTGAGAATCGGGAGTGAGCCCGTCGCTGTAATCGGGGACGAATACCGCAAAATGTCACT
>JAUVKE010000530.1 GCA_030592105.1 Desulfobacteraceae bacterium | reverse complement strand
GACGACCCCCCCAAGAGATGAGCCCCATGAAGATGACGCAGGCCCCTTTATTACGTCTATCCGTTCCAAGAACCCTACAGCGATAGAAGGTGAGTCTGCGGTTCCGTTTGACAGAAAAATCCATGAAATTCCGTCAATCATGACCAGCATATGTCTTCCCGTTCCGGAACCCTGGGTCTGGATCAGGGATGCGGCTCCAAAATCCCGGTTAAAATTGATAAAAAGGCCGGGTATCCTGTTTAAGACGTCGGCGACCGTATGCGCGTTCATCTCCTCTATCTCTTTTGCCGTGATTATGCTAATATTTTCCGCCACCTGGGAGACAGGCTTGGGGTGTCTTGTGGCCGATACCACAAGGTCTTTTTCTTTGTAGAACATATGCAGGACCTGCATCTCCTGCCCGGAATCAGCGCGCACGGTTTGGCACAGGAAAAAGACTGTTAAGGCGAGACCGGCTAAAAGTACAAATTTTGTTTTTAGAAAATATCTATACATTACTTTAATACTGTTGTATAAAAAACAAATTTTATAATCAGCCTGACAAACGTGAAATGAACAAATTCTAAACAAAACTGATTTTGTTTATCAGTTTCATTTATGTTGTGCAAGCAATTAATAATTTAATCCTGACAGCATTGTGTTTAAAAAAATTATTATAATAGTATTACTATTAATTTTTTACCGGGGATTGGCCGATGCCGGCCCGAAGATCGCGGTCGTCCAGAGTGTCCGCGTCAAACCCTATGAACAGGCGGTCAATGGGTTTAAAAGCGTATGGGGCTCTGATGTTGAAAGGATTGTTATTTCCGAACTGAACGGAACCGATGTAATAAGGAAAATTTATGCGGGCAGGTATAATATGGTTCTTGCAATAGGAGGAAATGCCCTTTCCATAACGAAAGCGATAAAAAAGGTTCCTGTTGTTTATCTTATGGTTTTAAATCCTTTATTATTTATTTCGGACCAAAGAAACATTTTCGGCGTCGGCATGAATATACCCCCGCAAAAGCAGCTGCATATATTTTTAAAGGTTCTGCCCCGTATAAAGAATATCGGCGTACTGTATGATCCGAAGATGACGGGCCGGCTGGTTGAAAATGCGCGTGATGCTGCGCAAAAGGCCGGTCTGACACTGACGTCAAAAAAGATTTTTGATTCTAAGAACGTCCCTTTATCCATAGAAGAAATGAGGGGAAAGGTAGATGCGTTCTGGATGATGCCGGATATAAAGGTGTTTATTCCTGAAACCGTTGAGTTTTTATTCCTTTTTTCTCTGGAAAATAAAATCCCGATCCTCACATTTTCAGAATAGTATGTGGAATTGGGAGCTGTAATTTCCGTCGGCATAGATGCCTTTGATATCGGAAGGCAGGTAGGGGAGATGGCTGATGGAATCCTGTCTGGATCGAATAGACCGGAAATGCAGCATGTTAATCCGAGAAAGGCGGCTGTATCAATTAATCTGAAAACAGCAAAAAAGCTGGGCCTTCATATTGATAAAGATATTATAAAAAATGCCAGGATACTACATTAAGGACAAACAGATGAATCTGAATTTTTGGAAAGCTTTAAAAAGAAGTTTCGGCATTAAGGT
>JAUVKE010000131.1 GCA_030592105.1 Desulfobacteraceae bacterium | reverse complement strand
TGAGGCTCACATGCCAACCTGGTGGAATCCCATCTAGGAATAGAGACACCTGCAGATTCCGATAACCATACTCCCACCTGTACATCTCGTAGTACGATTGGGTTGGGACAATCTGCGGCTTTTTCAAAAGCGGCGCGGGCAGTTTTGTTATCCTTAAGTTTAAGGGAGCAATAGCCCTTCATTAAATACGCCCTGCCGTTTTTGGGATTAAGTCTGGTGCATTTATCAAAGGCATCACCTGCCCTGTTAAATAAATTTTCATAATAAAGGGTCCGTCCCAGCATAAAAAAAAGCTTTGGGCACGGTTTTTTTTTTAGTGCACTATTTAAAACTTCCAGTGCCTTACCATACCTGTGGGCGGCAATATAGGCTGACGCAAGTTTTTTATAATCAGATCCTTTTGCATTGTCCTCCAAAAGGCTTTCATAACAGGCTGCGGCTTTGACAGGTATACCCACGACATTGGCAAGATCGCCCATCAGCATAATATCTTTTCTCTTTTTTGCCGGTTCTAAATATGATCTGACTGTTAACGCAGCAAGAGCGCTTTTATAATCGTTTTGCCACAGATGAAACTGAGCCATTACTTTCCACAGGTCAGGATTACTGCTGTTTTTATGAAGCAGTCGATTAATTTTTTTAAAAGCCTTCCCCTTGCGCTGAAGATCCATGCAAACCCTTAAAAATGCCTCCACCCACTCAATTTTTACAGTGTCAGCATCTCCTGAAACAAGATAATCCAGGTGTGGCAGAGCTTTTTCTGATTTTTCGGCCATGATAAATGATACTGCCACATTATAAAGCAACAGGTGGTTTTTACTTTTATCAAGTTGATATGTTTTTAAAAGGCAGTCTCCTGCCTTTTCATACTCTTTGATGTCAAAATAAATTTTGCCCATATTTTGCCAGGCAGGGGCATAGCCGGAATAAAGATCCACAGAAGCCTTGTAATGCACAAGGGCTTCTTTATCCCTGTCGGTTAATGTCAGGGTGTTGCCCAATGTAAATTCCACAAGATAATTCGGTTTTTTAGTATGCTTTGCAATATATTTCCTGAGAGCTTTTTCAGCTTTCAGGTATTCTTTTTTCTCTATTGCCACCTGCGCATTATAAACAGTCATTTGGCCTGCAATGCTTAATTCAGGCGCTTTTTCTTCTGCCCATGCCCACAGGCAATGCAGCATCAAAATTTGAAAGCAGATAGAACAGAGCAATATTTTTTTTATTTTACAGTTTAATTTCATACTCCATCCAGATTAAACTCAATGGTCGTGATTACCCAGGTTGAAACCATACGGTCTTTGACCTTGCCTGGATAAAACTTCCATGCTGCAAGCGCCTTTCGTACGCTGTCATCAAAAATTCCCGGCGGGGTTGATTTTAATATGGTTATGCGGCTTACCCTGCCATTTTTATCCACCAAAAATTTAACATCTACTTCTCCGGCAATGTTCAGCCGCTTGGCACGATATGGATAAACGGGCTTTATTTTAAAAACCGGAACAGGTCTTTGATCCACCTCGCCCTGATTATAAAAATCTTTAAACGCAAATGGAGCCGGAGGCATGGCCACAGGTATGCCCTGATTCAGGTTAAGATTGATTTCAAAATCCATCTGCTCCATTTTTACTATCCGCTTCATAACGGACTTATGCTGCATACTGGCCATGGGAGCAGGTTTGGGGGGAGTCTGTTTTTCCGGTGGTTTTTCCTCTTCTCGATCAGGCGGCTTTTTTTTAGGCGCAATACGTGTGAAACTCACCGGCATAACACTTTCAATATCACTTTCGGGAAATTTGCGATCAACGAGATTCGGCAGTGCTGCAAATAAAAAAAGATTAACAATCAGGGCAAGTATCCCGGCTTTAACATAGCTTTGAGATGTTTTGAAATACATCTACTCCCCGCTGTCTTTTTTTGACGCTGCAATACTCACTTTTTGTGCACCGGCGAGACGGCACTGATCCATAACCTGAACCACAACACCTGTATGACTGATCTTGTCGGCCACAATAATTACCGACCCTGCCGGAGTATCGGCCAGAGCTCTTTCCACATGAGCCCTGACACTCCGGATATCTATCTGCTTTTTCTCCATAAAGATCAGACCCGTTTGATCCACACCGATCAGTATATTGCCCTTGTCCTTGAGTATTGCAGTTGATGCAGAGGGGCGGTTTATATCTACACCGGTTTCTTTTACAAAGCTTGTGGTAACCATAAAAAAAATCAAAAGGATAAAAACCATGTCAATAAGCGGTGTAATATTTATATCTGTTGTACCTGTACTTCTTCGTAGAGATTGTCTTACATTTATCATTTAAAGATTCCTGTTCATAAGTAAAATCAGTTCATCAAGTCGATTTTCCATAAAAGTTGCCCTGCGTGATAAAAAACCGCTCATTAAAAGACCGGGTATTGCTGCAACAAGTCCGCTCTGGGTTGTAATCATAGCCTCGGAGATGCCACCAGCCATGGCTTTGGCGTTGCCTGTTCCGAATAGAGAGATTACATCAAAGGTTGTCATCATGCCGGATACTGTGCCTAAAAGCCCAAACAGGGGGGCAACTGCGGCCAGCACAGCGATCATTCTTATATATTTTTTAATGTTGTGTCTCTTTTGCATGACACATAAATATAGAATTCCCTGATCCAGTTTTTTATCCATGGTTCGTTTATTGAGAAACTCCAGCACAACTCCGGCACAAAGGCCGGGTTTGTAATCCGGTCCAGTCTTCAACCCAGTCTTCGGCCCATGGTCGGCTCTTAGCATTATAATTGCCTGGTGCAGATCCACATCGTTTTTAGTCATGTTTCTGAAGTAGAGTATACGCTCAATTATGAGCCACCACATCAAAAAAGAGCAAATAATGATAGGGAGTATAATAATGCCGCCGGAGCCAAGATACTCATAGGCATTTAATATAAATTCCAATGGTTCATCCCCCGTTTTTGAGCGAGCCCTTAATCAATAAAGGTTATTTCTCTGTTAATAATGTTGGTTAAGGCCACTGCCTTTTCTTCCATATCCCCGACAATATGATCTACCTGACGGCTCAGAAAGGTATGAGCCAGCATGATGGGAATAGCCACACTAAGACCGAGCATGGTGGTCACCATTGCTTCGGAAATACCTCCTGACATCATGCGGGGATCACCGGTGCCGTACAGGGTGATCACATGAAAGGTTCCAATCATGCCGGTCACGGTGCCCAAAAGTCCAAGCAGGGGAGCAACCGCACCCATAATGTTTAAGGCGGGCAAAAATCGTTCCAGACCGGGCAGCTCTTTTAAGATTGCTTCCTGCAGAATACTGTCCAGAGTTTCACGTTCTTCCGCCCTTGCTCCAAGTCCGGCCTTTAAGACATTATAGACCGGCCTGCCTTTTTTATCTTTTATTATCCTGTCACATTCACGCCATTGCCCCTGAAGAGCCAAAGCGTTTACTTCCCCCATGATCAAGTCTGTGTTGGCATGGACACCCCTTAAATAAATAGTCCGCTCTATTACTATTAGAAGAGCAAAAAAACCAATAATAATAATCGGCCATGCAATGGGGCCGCCGCTGGTTATTCTTTCCATAATTGTCAATTTATGCGTAATCTGGCGCAAGGCTGCTCCACCAAAAAAATCGAGCCAGACATCCTCTGATTTACCATCCATATATTTATTCAGGTTATGCCTGACAGACCAGGAAGGGAGAGCCGGCAACGCTGCAAGTTTTCCGCCGGCTTCTGAAAATCTTAAAAATCCGGTCTCTTTATCCGTCCGGTATGCGGCTGTGAATTTGCCGATACTTAAAATATCTCCTCTTTGCCTGGCCCCGGAGCGATCCACATAATCTCCCTGATACAAAGAGACTTCGCCGGAAAATTCCTTTTCCTGAAAAAAAAGACTGGAAATGGTCTTGAAATCATCCATGCCCGGGAAGTGATCACTTTTCATAATTGCTTTCAGAGGGAATATTCGGTCAGGGAAACGGGCTGTGCATTGAGACTGCCGCAGAATTGATTCGAGATCCTTTGCAAATATCCGCGCCGTGCCTGTTATCTCACGCAAATCCATCATGTTGTCCGATTGCTGCGCAGCGAGCTCAACCTCTTTTTCCTGCAGATCTTTAATATTGGAATTGAGGGTTTCTATATCCGTACCGAGAGCTTTAATATTAATTCGTACACGGTCAGTCTCTTTTTCTAAAGAAAAACGATCTTTAAAAATTTGTTCAGCGCTTTTTTTTGCCTCTTCCTGCATATTCTCATGCTCTGCCATGGCCTTTATGGAAGCTGCCCGCATGTCGGCTGCATGGGCGGTACAGATGCCTGCCAAAAAAGTCAAACCCAGAAGAGTCAAACCCAAAAAAATCAAATTCAGAAAAGTCAAATTCAAAAAAAACAGATGCTTCATGGAACTATAATCCTCCCAACCGGCAGCCTTGCCAGGCCTAATGTTTTTTCATGCATGGCCATCTTGACGGCCTTTTTAATATCCCGCTGATATCGAGACGGCAATTGTATCCATGCCTTTGCAGCTCGATCATATTTCCCTGCAGTTTTACCATCAATAGCCTGGAAATATAGAGACAATCTGCCCATCCTCAGGATGTCCACAAGAGTGGGCTGCTTATTTAAGTCTATGGTTTTCTGGTAGACTTCCACAGTACGCCCGTATTCAGTTTCTATTTGAAGCGCTTCCATAACCCTTCTGTACTTTTCGGCAGCCGATTTATCCGGCCGGGAAAGCAAACTTTTAACAGATGCAATTCTGTTGGTACGTTCCTCAATTAGAAAGGGTAAATCCAGCTTTAGATCATCTTCAAGGCTTACGATTATCGATTCCAGATAAGACTGCATCTGCGCGCGGATTAACTCGGCTTCCTTTATCTTTCTTTCTGCTTCATAAACAAGCCTTTGATGCATTTTAAGCTGTTTTGCGGCATCTGTTTTAACTTTGCCCAGATGTTTTTCCTCTGCATGAAGCCCCTGGAGCCTGGCCAGCAGCTCAGCCTTTTCGCCCTCCCAGGCATCTTCTTTTATCTGGGTCTGTCGGCACACATCAATTGTTTTTATAACCTGCTGCTGTATCTCAAACGTTTCTGTGCCGGCAATGGAGAGTCTAAGGCCAGACTGATGAAATATTAAAAATACTGCTATGGTAAAATAAACCATTTTATACAACAAAAACTTAGTCATTTACTCCTCTTAAATCCTCTTAAAAAAAGTTAAAATAGTTATATGGAGGCATGAAGGGAGCAAAAAAATACACCATAAAATTTTTTGGGTTCTATTCAACCTCAAAGGTTAATGTGGCTGTGTAATGAACCTGTCTGCACCTGTCCTTTAATTCATCCGGCGCTATCATTTTGATATCAGCCTTGACAAGCCATGAGCCATAATGCAAAATTCTAATTTTTGTCATGCCCTTTGCATCGGTTCCAGTAGCGTATGCAAAGTCATCATCAGTGGAAAAACCGTTGTATGTTGCATACACCTTGAAGTACCTCGCAGGTTTGCCGTCAAGCAGGACTTTAAGATCAAGGAAATCCCCTGTTTTCAGTTTGGCCGGGTTTTGCATTGGAATTATCTCTACCTTGTGCCCGACAGGTGTTAAAAAGAAGGCGCTGTCTGTTTCTCCAACATTAATAAGAGCCTTTGCATATCGTTCATGGTACAGACTTGAAATAACCCCTTCCAGTCCTGTCATGGAGCCTTTATGATGGCATACTTTGCCTTTCTTCTCATAGATTGTATAAAACCCGGGCTCTACTGCAGCGGCAACAATATAAAAGCCGGGCTCTTTAAATGTAAGAGCAGTTGCAAGAAAACCTCCGGAACCAGGTTTTAGTTTTTTTCCTTTATTTTCTTGACTGCTGCATGTAAATTCTGTCAGGCGTTTTGCTTCTATGAAATCATGGACAGGATATTTATGCCCATAACCAAAGTAGATTTTTGTATGCGCGCCAAATTTTTCATAATAAGTTGGAGTGTAATCTGTAGCGTTTATCCAGACTAAATGACTAAAAGCCACTTGCGGGACAAATAAAAAAACGACCATAAAAAGAATAGCGAATATCTGTGATTGTATTATTCTCATTAATTTTTTCCTTTTTGGCTGATTGAAGTCACGGTTCAGCGTTAATTATTGATGTGGCAATCAGTCCATACAGGCCTGTGAACATGACAACTGCCAGATCAAACCGGTTTTTTTTTAATTCAAACTTTCTTGTGCGCATTATCAATACGGCAAAAAGCAGCGAAAAGGCATTGCCGATGAAAAAAAGCCGCCCGGTGCTAACTGTGTTAAACTGCAGATAACCGCCCGTTTTGTCCGTGGTCTTTATGTAAAAAGGAAAAATTACTTCAAAGATCCTGTCTGCCATGGTTTTTTTGCCGGTAAACATAACCCGATGATATTGCGCAACGGGTCTATACAGGTTGTCCATAGCCACGGAATAAATCGTATGATTATTGGAATAGACAGCCGTCCGGTAAAGCGGATTAATGAGCAGTTTAAAATCCATGGTGTCAGGGTCATAGTTTATAAGCGGCATTTTTATAAGCCGATACTTGTCGTATGTAATAAGGTAGATGTCCCCTTTTTGGGAAAGAAGCATGCCGTAAATTTCCTTTTTTTTATTCTCTGATATCTTGATGCTTCTGATGTTGATACCGGCTGGTATTGTAATTTTAACTATGACCGGCTGCCCCTTTGCCCGCTTTATTTGAAAAAGATCACCTCCGGCATCAACAATGAAAAATCCTTCATCAAAGGGCTTTAAGATCGAGACCTTACCGGCAACAAGTTTTGCGGGAAACAGAAACTCTGCCTGTTTCAGAGCCTGTGTAAACTGCCTCGTCATTTTTTCATCCACAGTGTTGGTGTTTACATTTATAAATTCCATTCTGTCGGTCATGCGAAAGGCATCCTTTGGAAACCGCAGCCTTGTAACACCGGGTTTGGATTCAAAAAGTGGGAACACCTGAATTCGAGGAGTGCGATCAGCAATCATCCTGGGCTTGAGTTCAAAAACCTGCCTGTTTTTTTTGATGGTCTGTTTATCGAAGACTTGTCCGTCAATAGTTAACGG